>RECR01000061.1 GCA_007693955.1 Gloeocapsa sp. DLM2.Bin57 | reverse complement strand
GACCTGGTGCTAAGTCATTAGAAATCTTACTAAATAATCCTTTTGCCCAGGATTTTTAGTTAATATTCTCAATAAAGATATTATCGGCTAAGTCACATAAATAATGTGCTAGTTTGAATTGCCAATCTTTACGAGTATCTGCTACTTTCTCGTGCAATCTAGCTATTTTGGTTTGGAGTTTTAACCAATTCTTAGACCCTTTAGTTTTAGATTTTAGTCTTCTTTGTAGCAATTTAAGCTTACTCATGACCTCTAATAAAAACCTTGGCGCTTTGATTAATTCTCCTCTAGACGTGGCTATAAACGATTCTATTCCTGCATCTATTCCTAATGAAATATCACCTATCGGATTATCTGGAACTGATTCTTCTGATTGAAAACAAATCATCAGATAATAACCGCTCGCTTTCTTGACTACTCTTATCTGTTTGGGAGTAAACCCTGCAGGATATTCTCTAGATTGTTTGATATTTACCCAACCGATTTGAGGTAGTTTTACCCTATTTGCCCCTAAACAATTTTTAGGAAGCTGAGGGAAAACAAAGCTTTTCAGGTTTCTTTTGAATCTGGGAAAGCCAAAACTCTTAGCTTTCATATCAGCCAACGCTTTATCAACAGTTTTTAATACCTGTTGCAACACTTGAGCGTTAACAGTTTTTAACCGGGGGAAATGTTTTTTTGCTTTGGTTAATTGTTTGGCTTGGTGGTAATAATTGGGATAAGGAGCGTCAGCAGAGATAATGTATTCTGATTTTAGTGAACACGCATTTACAGGTGACTTTCGGCTGTTAATCCAATCTTTTCTCTCTGCTACCGCAAAGTTATAAACACTTTTGCACACAGATAAAATTTCTTCTATCTGTGCTATTTGCTGGGCGTTTAGGTTTAACTTGTATTGGTAGTTAAGAGTAATCACTTGCTTTAACGATTTGTTTGTTATACTGCTATAATACACTTACTGCTTTAAAATTTCAATCAATTATAATAAAGGGTTTAGGTCAGTCTATAAACTTACTGCTCACGTTGTTTTAGTGACAAAATATCGTCAAAAAGCAATTTCAGAACAGGTATTATTGAGGCTAAAAGAAATCTTGACAGAAACCTTGTGTAAATGGAAATGTGATTTAATTGAGTTTAATGGAGAGTCTGACCATATTCATTTAGTGATTGAGTACAAACCAGATATATCTTTACCGAAGACAGCAAAAAGACAAATTGGAATTATATCTTGCTTCAACCTCGACCATTTCAAATTCCAGGCCGCTTCAAACAGCAGTGGCGGTAGAAAAATTAATAGAATCAATTCAGGCGAAAGATTGACCAATCGCACATCTGCCAACGCCAGCCCTAATCCCACAATTACTAGCAGCAGCGTATAAGGAATTCGGCGAAACCAGCTTATAATTTGTGGCAGAGTGGCCACACTCAAAGAAACCGAAAGCACTAGCAAAAATTGCTTCAGATTCTCTTCTATCACAACTTCCTGTAGGCTCGTCTCTATCATTCTTCAAATTCCGATTTGTAATTATTTGGACATTGTTGAGAAAAAAGGCTGGATTCTTAAAAAAATTACAGGAGGTCATCGCGCATTATAACGGGAGTACTCTCACGCGATTAAGATAGGAACTAATTGAGAATCAGATTCACGTACAGTTAATTTTCCTAGGGATAATTCCCGTCGCCATTGATAACCTTGTTTCCAAGCGCGATATTTAGTTGCATTCCAACGCGGATTAGCTGGATATCCTGCGAAACCAGAACGTAGTGCAGCATGGTTTTCAGCAGGGATTTGAGTATAGATCCAGATCTTGTCGGTTAGATCTACTACGATGAGGCTGTTTTGACCTAATTTAACCACAGAGCTCACCCCCTTTCTTATTTATTTTTGGTTATCTTAACCTTATCATAAATATTAAAATTTGTAAACTTGATCACTAAATTTTTTAAATTAGTACACTTGTACGGTTATTTAAGAAAAACTATTTCTTGTTCATTCGATAAACTTTCATTGTAATTATAACCTAATAAACCTGAATAATCTTTTAGTTGTGAAGGGTCATAAATTTTATTTTTAATAATCCAATTAGTCATTAATCCTCTACTTTTCTTAGCTAGTAATCCAATGGTTTTCAACTTGCCATCTCTGATTTCTTTAAAAGAAACTTTAAGAATAGGATAAGGGAAATACTTAGGGTTAATAACCCGATAATATTCATCAGAAGCAAGGTTGATTAAAACTTTTGTTTGGTGTTTTTCTAACTCTCGATTTAAATATTTGCTAACTTTTTCTGTCCAAAACTTAGAGAGATTTTCTGATTTTAACCGCGTATTCATCTCCAGTCTATAGGGTCTAATTTGATCAAGAGGACGTAAAATACCATAAAGTCCCGAGATAATCCTTAAATGTTCTTGGGCAAATAAATAATCAGTATCTTGGAATTTCTCAATTTCTAATTGTTGAAAAACATCTCCTCGATAAGCTAAAATTGCTGCTTGTTTTTGAGTAGTGGTAAATGATTGATATCTTTGATAATTTAAAGTTGCTAAAGATTCACTAACTTGCAATATTTTTCCTAGTTGTTCAGTTGATAAAGTTTGTAGATAATTAACTAAAAATTGTTCCTCTTCTTGAAAAATTGGTCGAGTTATTTGAGGAACTGTCAAAATATCGTCAAATACTAAGGTTTTAGCGGAAGAGAGAATTAATAACATTATTAGCCTGGATAACTGTTTAATCAAAAATATAACAGTAAAACCTAGGGGTTAGGTAGAACGGTAGAACGGTGTTATTATCCCTATATATCATACTTCCCATCTCCCTACTCCCCCTCTCCCCATCTCCCCCATCTCCCCTCGAACCACACGCACCTATTTAAGCATCTTCATCGTGAGCATAACGTCGATAAAGGAAATCTAGAGCATAATTACGTAATTCGTAATAACGAGGATCTTCAGAGAGACGATCGCGATTTCTTGGACGAGCAAAAGGAATATCAAGGATTTCGCCTATTTTAGCAGATGGACCATTGGTCATCATTACGAGGCGATCGCTTAAAAATAAAGCTTCGTCGATATCATGAGTAACCATTAACACGGTTAAACTATTTTGTTGCCAAATTTTGATTAACTCTTCTTGTAACTCTTCTTTAGTAATCGCGTCTAAAGCGCCAAAAGGTTCATCAAGTATTAAAACTTGGGGACAAATAGCCAACGCACGAGCGATCGCCACTCTTTGTTTCATTCCTCCCGACATTTGTTGTGGTTTTTTATGAGCAGCTTCAGTCAAACCTACCATAGCTAGGTGTTCTTCTACGATAGCCACTTTATCAGCCTTAGACTTACCAGGGAAGACGGTATTAACCGCGAGATAAACATTATCAAAAGCGGTTTTCCAAGGAAGTAAAGCATAATTTTGAAAAACCATCATGCGATCGGGACCTGGTTGAGTTACCCTAACGTTATCTACCGTCACCTTTCCCGAACTAGGTTGATTAAATCCCGATACCATATTCAGTAGAGTAGATTTTCCACAACCTGAGTGACCAATAAAACAAACGAATTCACCTTCAGCGATGGTCAAATTAACGCCATCTAAAACGGGATAAGGACCATTAGGAGTCAGATAAACCTTAGAAACGTCCTCAATAACGAGAAAATTAGCTTTTTTCTGGGAGTCTAGTTGATTATATGCTTGCACTTGAGTCATTTTATTTACTTGCTGAGATTAGGAATAACTAAAGGGATTTCTTGAACCGAGAATTCACGACAAATATTGAAACGTTCTAGATAACCCACAGGATCATCAGGATTAAAGACCATTCCGTCAAAAAGCTTGATGTTACTGCGATTAGGTTGAAGATTAGGTAAATCTAGTTGACGACAAGCTTCACCGTATAAATCTGTACGTCTGACTCTAGTAACTACTTCTTGCCAATTTTTAGGAAAAGGAGTGTATCCCCAACGAGCTAATTGAGTTAGAATCCATAAAGCCTCAGTTTCACTAGGATAAGTACTCTGTTCTACAAAAAATTGATTAAAACGATAGAGAGACACAGGTGCGGTATCTCGTCCATAATCATAAGGATCAATAAAACCAGGACGAGTATATTCTGGTGCAGATCCTACATATTCAGGTTTAACCAGTAAAGCTAAGATTTCTTCTCGGTTACGCGGATCATCGCAATATTCACAAGCGCGTAAAAGGGCTTTAATCAAAGCTAGATGAGTTTGGGGGTATTTAGCAACCCAATCCTCTCTTACTCCTAAGACTTTTTCGGGGTGACTATTCCAGATATCTAAATCTGTAGCGACTACAAAACCGAGATTTTCATGTACAGCTAAGGAATTCCAAGGCTCACCCACGCAATAACCATCGATATTACCCGCTTTGAGATTATGCACCATTTGTGATGGTGGAATGACTACTAGATTAACATCGTTATCGGGGTCGATTTCTCCTGATGCTAACCAATAACGTAAGAGTAAATTGTGCATCGATGCGGGGTGTACCATCCCGAGGGAATGAATGGTATCTGGTGTTTTGCTGATGGCTGCTTTTAAATCACTGGCGTTGTTAACGTCAGTAAATTTATTACCTAGGGTAATAGCGTTGCCATTGCGACTTAACACCATCGCACTAACCATAGGGATAGGTTGTTTACCACCTGCGCCAATAGTCATACCTAGAGGCATCCCTGCTACCATTTGTGCGCCGTCTAAACGTCCTTCGGCTACACCTTTGGCGATCGCTTTCCAACTTGGTTCACGACACAGAGTAACTTGTTCTAAACCTTCTTCTTGAAAGAATCCTTTTTCTAAAGCTACTACTAGGGGTGCGCAATCTGTTAGGGGAATAAACCCTAATTCTAGATTGATTTTTTCTAAACCATTACTAGATGTAACTGCTTGAGGTATGCCAACTTTTTGACGAGAACGTTTTTGTTGTTGTAGGAAGTAAACTATTTCTCCTCTGAGTGCGTAGTAACTAGGATGGTTAACTACTTCTAGACGCTGACGAGGATGAGGGATGGCTACTTCTAGTATTTGTCCAATCTGGGCTTCAGGACCTGTGGTTAACATCACTATGCGATCTGATAGTAATAAAGCTTCGTCAACGTCGTGAGTTACCATGATGCAAGTGACGTTATTTTCTTGGACTATTTCGGCTAGTTTTTGTTGTAGATTACCTCGGGTTAAAGCGTCTAAAGCGCCGAAGGGTTCATCTAATAAGAGTACTTTGGGACGTATGGCTAAAGCGCGGGCGATCGCCACTCTTTGTTTCATTCCTCCAGACAATTCCCGAGGGTGTTTATGGGCTGCGTGTTGTAATCCTACTAACTCGATATTGTGTTCAACTATGCCCTTTCTTTCTCCCTTGGGTAGATGTCTCATGACTCTATTAACCGCCAAAGCAATATTTTGTCTGACTGTTAACCAAGGTAAGAGAGAGTAGTTTTGAAAGACTACCATGCGATCGGGACCAGGTCCACGTACTTCTCTTCCTTCGAGGATTACTCCTCCTTCGGTGGGTTGATCTAATCCCGCGACGATATTGAGTAGGGTTGATTTACCACAACCTGAGTGACCAATCAGAGAGATAAATTCACCTTGATTTATTTTGAAATCAATATTTTTCAGGGCAATATAATTACCACCATCAGCCAAAGGAAAAACGCGATGTACGTGATCTATATCTATAAGTGGAAGCATAATTTTATCTACTTTATTTATCACTAGCAACTATCAAATTACTAACTAAACCGACTAATCTATCTAATAACAATCCCACCAATCCTACATAGAGTAAAGCGATAATAATTTCACTCATTCGCGAGCTATTATAAGCATCCCAAATAAAAAAACCTATTCCGACTCCACCTACTAACATTTCTGCTGCTACAATCGCTAACCAAGATAACCCTATCCCGATACGTAAACCAGTAAAAATATAGGGAAGTGAAGAGGGTATAAGAATATTGAAAAAATACTCTATTTTGGATAAGCGCAAGACTTTAGCCACGTTTTGATAGTCTTGAGGTATTTGTTGAACCCCAACGGTTGTATTAATAATTATTGGCCAAATTGCGGTGATAAAAATTACGAAAATTGCCGATGGTTCTGATTGTCTTAAAGCAGCTAGAGAGATAGGTAACCAAGCTAAAGGAGGAATGGTTCTTAAGACTTGAAAAACAGGATCTAACGCATCGAAAACCAAAGATATACTACCGATTAACACTCCTAAAACTATCCCAACTATAGCAGCTAAAGAAAAACCTATAGCAACTCTTCTTAAGCTGGCTAATATTTGCCAAAACAAGCCTTTATCTGTTCCACCATTATCAAAAAATGGGTTAATAATTAGTGGATCATAGGTTTCTTTAATCACCGTAATTGGGGAAGGTAGGTTAGGTTTTTCTCCCATAGTTAGTAGCTGCCAAATAAGTAGTAAAACTGCTATAGCTACGATAGGTGCAATAATTTTTTGACGATTTTGCACAAAAAAACTGACAATTTTGTTACTTTTTCTGCGGGTTAAAACAGTAGTCATTTATCTGATTTCTCCTTAATCTTAAACTTTTTTGATTTTTAAACTATCTAGATACCCTTGAGGATTTTCGGGGTCAAATTTTACACCATCAAAAAACTCCTCAACTCCCCGAGAAGTACTAGTAGGAATTTCGGCTTCAGGTACTCCTAAAGTTGCTGCTGCTTCTCTCCACAAATCCTCTCTATTTACTTGTGCAATTAATCCTTGAGTATCGGTATCAGCGGGAATATAACCCCAGCGAATATTTTCTGTTAAAAACCACAAATCATGACTTGGGAAAGGGTAAGAAGCATTATCAGACCAGAATTTCATCGCGTAGGGGAAGTTTTCTTCTACTACTCCATTACCAAAATCGATTGTACCTTGAGCGCGAGGGAGAATATCAGCTACAGGAACTTTAAACCATCTATCCTGAGAAACGATCGTACACATCTCCTCGATATTTTCGGGCTGATCGCACCACTGTTGTGCTTCCATAACAGCCATTAAAATTGCTTTAGCAGCTTTGGGGTTTTGGTCAACCCAATCTTGACGCATTGAGAGGGCTTTTTCGGGGTGATCGTGCCATAATTGTCCTGTGACTAAAGCGGAAAAACCTTCTTGTTGGTTGATTAATTGCGCGTTCCAGGGTTCACCGACACAAAAAGCTTCCATTGTTCCTACTTTCATATTGGCTACCATTTGGGGTGGGGGAATAGGAACTACAGACACTGTACTAGGATCTATACCTCCTGCTGCTAACCAATAACGCATCCACAGATCGTGAGTTCCTCCAGGGAAGGTCATCGCAAAGGTTGCATCTTTTCCTGATGATTTAAGTTGAGCGACAGAATCTTGTAAGATTGAACTATCTAAACCTAGATTTAAACCTTGATAATTGTTACCAACAGAAATTCCTTGTCCGTTGACATTTAATCTGGCTAGAATGTACATAGGTACTGGTTGTTGCGTAATTGTACCTAAAGTCATTTGATAGGGCATAGGTGTTAAAATGTGTGCTCCATCGATTCCACCACCACCTGATCCTAATTCTAGATTATCTCTGGTAACGGGCCAGGAAGCTTGTTTGAGGATTTCTACCTCAGTCATGCCATATTTAGCAAAAAATCCTTTTTCTAGGGCTATAATTAGGGGTGCTGAGTCTGTTAAAGCAATAAACCCTAATTTAGCTTTATTGGTTTCTGGTGCATCACCACTAGCTACCACGGGAGTAGCGGTAGTTGTTGGTGTCTCTGCTGTAGTGTTTGTGTTATGGTCAGGAGCGCTGCAACCGTGGATTACTAATGTTCCAGCGGCTACTGTACTTGCGGTGAACAGAAATTTTCTTCTGGATAATTTACTCATTGATGTTAGTTAATTGTGATAATTTTGGGTAGATAAAGTTTCCTTGAACTGCCTATAGTTCAAGGTATGATTGATTAGTTATAAGTCAAAATGTTGCTTGATTAAGCTATTTTCAAAGTAATAATCTCTCTAGGTCCTTTGTTATTTTAATGTTGAATAAATGTTAAATTTTTGTTTTGTAAATTTTTGTATATTTTGTAACAAATATTTAATTAATATGCGTTTTAAAAATAAGTATTATGCGTTTATTGCATTTTAACTGGTTATCACGGTAAATTTTCTCTTAACCATATTTGTAAATCTTCAAGATTACTAAAGTCTAATAAAGCTTCGGCTAGGTTTTCTACTTGGGTTAAACTTAGTTGGTTAATTTGGGTAGTTATCTGTGTATCTAAATTCCCTAATTTTTTAGTAAGCTGACATAACGCTAAATTAATCTCTCCTTCTCTTCTTCCTTCTTCTCTAGCTCTAGCTTTATCTTCCTGATACAATGGTGCTAATCTCATCATTAACTCTCTCTTCTGGTTTTGCTAAGGTTTGATTAACTTCTAAATTCTTTTGTAAAGTATATAGTATCTCTATAATAGCTGATTTTAAGGGTTCATCTCTTGGTAAACTGAGCAATTCATCGATACCCTGTTGTTGCACTTTTCCTCTTCCCAACAATCTTAACCATAAAGTCTCTTTGGTTACTGTTAGTTGATGTATTACTATAATTCCTGTTCTTAAAGAGTTCGCTAACTGATAAACTCCTGATTCTACTTGTGTTTGTGCTCCAAACTCAGCTAAAATCCTTTTGGATGCTGTTGGGGTAATAATCCAGAGTTTAGGTAACTCAGAGGGAGAGAGACGTTCTTTATTTCTACTGGCTATTCTTTGTAATTGAGAAGTTAAAGCTAAAAGTTTGAGGAGACAATCCCCTATTTCTTTAACAGTTACGGGATTACGATAGGGTTCAAATAAACAAGGAGTAATAGCTAAACGACCAATTAACCCTAATTCAGGGGGTAAAATCCGGGAATTAGGGATAAAATAGAGGTCGATTTCTCTGACTTCATCAGCAACTTGTTTAGCTGTTTCTATTTGACCATAGGGAGTTAGAATAGTCTCTAAATAGTCTTTGCTAAATTGGTCGTAGATAAATCTAGTCAAGGAAATTAAAGTAATTTATGTCCGATGATAATTATACTTGATTTTCTCTTAACCATATGTTGATTGTACTCATCCTTGTTTGTCTCTCGTTGTTAATTTGGGTAATTTTGTTAACCCTGTGGGGTAATTTTTGGTTGTGTAACCAACGTTTAGATAGTCACCAACAACTAGAGTCTTATCCTACTGTCTGTGGGATTATCCCTGCTAGAAATGAAGCAGAAGTGATCGAATCTAGTTTACAATCATTGTTATTGCAGAATTACCCGAGTTGTTTAAGGATTGTCCTCATAGATGACCAAAGTCAAGATAACACGGGAAATCTAGCCCAAAATTTAGCCAAAACTCTTAATCAAGAAGAGAGATTAACTGTAATTAGTGGTCAACCTTTACCCATTGGTTGGACTGGTAAATTATGGGCAATGGAACAGGGTATAAATTATGCTATGATTAATTACCCTGAGGTAGAATATTTTTTCTTTACCGATGCGGATATTCAACATGGAGTCAATACTCTAACTGAGTTAGTTAATCAAGCAAAAAGTAGGGATTTAGCCTTAGTTTCTCTGATGGTAAAATTACGCTGTGAGAGTTTCTGGGAAAAACTATTAATCCCTGCTTTTGTGTTTTTCTTTCAACAATTATACCCTTTTCCCTGGGTGAATCAACCTAAGCGCTCTATGGCTGCTGCTGCAGGAGGTTGTATCTTATTAAAAAGGGAAACCCTGACAGAAATTGGTGGAATAGGGGTTTTAAAAGATGCACTAATTGATGATTGTACTCTAGCCCAAAAAGTAAAATCTAGACAATACCCAATCTGGTTGGGTTTAACTGAAACTAGTTTAAGTTTACGTCCTTATGACTCTTTACAGACAATATGGGATATGGTGGCTAGGACAGCTTATACTCAACTTAATTACTCAGGGTGGTTATTAGTTGGTACAGTCGTAGGAATGATCATAGTGTATCTATTACCACCAATTGGTCTGATCTTAGGAATAGTAGCCAAAGATAAAGTTTTAATAATTTTTAGTGTAATAACTTGGTTACTGATGGCTGTAGCGTACCTTCCTACGGTAAAATTATATCAAGGTTCATTCTGGCGCGCTTTCAGTTTACCTGTAATTGCTTTTTTATATACCCTAATGACTATAGACTCAGCTTGGCGTCATTGGAGGGGTAAAGGTGGCGCGTGGAAAGGACGTATTTATCCTCAAAATTAATCTCAAGTTATTATGTCTGATATTCTTAATGTACCTTCACCCTATCAACTTCGTGCTGAATTAGAAACAGCAATTATTCAAGATTTATTAGGTCCAGTGGAAGGAGAAACCGAAGAAATAGAGGAAAATAGAGTAAGCGATCGCTATTTAGTCGGATTACTTGCTCCCCAAAAACGTACAGAAAAAACTGTAGAAGAACAACCAGAAACACAAGACAATACGGATAGAGAAGAAGGAACAAGCACGGAAGATGGCACAATAGATAGTAATGTACCTCCTGTTGCTAGTACCATGTTTCCCTCTTCTCTGGGTTTAACCTTTTGTGTAGATAGTCAAGTAAATGCAATCAGTATTAGCGCGAGTTGGGGAAGATACGAAAGAGAAAGAAGCGAAATCAATTTTACTGAAAATGGCAATCCCAAAATAGTCTGGAAACGTTACCCTATGGGAGGAGAAACTATCCTAAAGTTAAGAGAAACTAAAGACTATCAATGGGTTGTTAACCCCGAAGAAGCACCTGAAGTCTATGTAAAAACGACAATCAAGAGATTAGAGAATCAAGACTGGATAATTTCCCTATTTTTAGTTAATGCTCAAAAAGAATTATCTAAAAATAAAGATAAATACTGGTTATTTCAACCTAAACTCAAAATTATGGCAGTAGATAAAAGTGCCATTTTTCGACGTACACCCCTCAGCAACGCTATAGATAATCAAGAAGAACAAATTATGGCGATGCTCTACCGTAATCATGTAGAGTTCGCTGTAGGACATGGAATTAATGTACACGCGGAAATCTCCCGAGATAACCCGCAAAAAGCTATTTCTCTGCAAACAACGATTATCCCTCGTTACGAAGTCCCGAAAACCTCACCCCCGAAAATCTCGGAAATACCCGAATTAGAGGGATTGCTGTTAGATATGCAGCAGTTAAGTAATAGTGAGCCTCAACAATTAGAGATTTTGGCACAAGCTTATCAAACTTGGATCGATAAACAAGCACAAAAATTAACGACTTTACCTGAATATGCGGAAATTGGCGCTATTGCTTTAGCTAAATGTCAAAAAACTAAACAACGTATTCAAGCGGGAATAACTACCTTAATCGAGAATCCCCAAGCTAGAGAAGCTTTTCAATTTATGAATCAAGCTATGTATCAACAGAGGATACATTCGATTTATACTGAAAAAAAACGTCGGGGAGAAGATCTCACCCTAGAAGAGATCGATATTCCCCCCAACCGCAGTTGGTATCCTTTTCAGTTAGCTTTTATTTTACTGAATATACCTAGTTTGACAGATTTAGCACACCCCGAACGCAGTAATCTAGAAGAGGCGTGCGCTGATTTACTCTGGTTTCCCACAGGAGGAGGTAAAACCGAAGCTTATCTAGGAGTAGCAGCTTATACCATGGGTATGAGAAGACTTCAAGGAATAATAGGGGATAGACACCCCGCAGGAATAACCGTTTTAATGCGTTACACATTGAGGTTATTGACCTTACAACAGTTTCAACGCTCTACAACCTTGATTTGTGCTTGTGAAAACATTAGAAGACAAGATGAAAGTAAATGGGGTACAGAGCCTTTTCGCATTGGTTTGTGGTTAGGAGGAAAAAGCACCCCTAATCAAACCTCAGGTAGTGAAGACTTTATCAAAAGTATTCGAGGACAACAACAAAAACCAGCCAGTGGCTCACCCCATCAACTAACTAATTGTCCCTGGTGTGGAACTCCTCTTGATCCAGGTAAAGATATTCAGGTAGAATCCTCTAAACAGGGAAGAGGAAGAACTTTCATAAAATGTGGGGAACTTCTCGGAGAATGTCCCTTTAGTACAGGAGAAGGTTTACCCCTTGTAGTAGTAGATGAAGAGATTTATCGCCTTTTGCCCACACTTTTAATCGCTACAGTAGATAAATTCGCCCAAATGCCTTGGAAAGGACCAGTACAGATGCTTTTTGGGCAAATTAGCGGTTATTGTGAAAGACACGGTTTTCGTTCTCCAGATTTAGAAGATAAGGATCAACACAACAAAACTCGTTTTTTACCGGCTGCTAAAACCATCGATCATCTTCTGTTACGTCCGCCAGATTTAATCATCCAAGACGAGTTACACTTGATTAGTGGTCCATTGGGTAGTTTGGTGGGATTATATGAGACTGTAGTAGATAATCTCTGTAGTTGGGAATTAAACGGTAAAACAATCTATCCGAAAATTATCGCTTCTACCGCGACGATTAAACAAGCAGAAAATCAAGTCAAAAAATTGTTCTCCCGTCAATTAGCTATTTTTCCTCCCCAAGGAATCGATATTCAAGATAACTTCTTCTCACGTCAACGACCAACTAACGAAGAAACACCAGGAAGACTATATCTCGGTATTTGTGCACAAGGTAGAAGAATGAAAGCAGTTACTATTAGAGTGTATCTCGCCGCCATGGCTAGTACGCAATATCTTTATAAAAAATATGGTTCAGTAATTGATCCCTGGATGACCTTGGTAGGCTATTTTAATTCCATACGGGAGTTAGGAGGAACAAGACGTTTAGTTGATGATGATATTCGCATTCGTCTCGGTAGAATGAGTCAAAGAGGTTTAGCCGATCGCCAATTACAAGAAATAGAAGAGTTAACCTCTCGCAAAGCTTCTACGGATATTCCCGAGATTTTGGATCGCTTGGAAATACCTTTTAATGATCGTAAAAGCAAGCACAAAAAACCCCTAGATGTAGTCCTAGCTACTAATATGCTCTCAGTAGGAGTAGATGTTAAACGTCTCGGAATGATGGTTGTTTCTGGACAACCGAAAAATACCGCAGAATATATTCAAGCAACCTCTAGGGTAGGGAGAACTTATCCAGGTTTGGTGATTACTGTCTATAATTGGGCTAGACCAAGGGATTTATCCCATTATGAGCGTTTTGAACATTATCACGCTACCTTTTACCAACAAGTAGAAGCTCTCTCAGTGACACCCTTTGCTACTGGTTCTATTTATCGCGGTTTGAGTGCTTTATTGGTATCTCTAGTTAGACTCAGTGATCAGCAGTTGAACAAAAATGAGCAAGCAGGAGAAATCACCGCTGATCATCCTTTATTACAACGAGCTATAGAAGTCATTGCCACTAGAGCAGGTAAAATTGAAAATGAGGAAAAAGAAGCCCAAATCCGCGGGGAATTAACTAGAAAAGTTGCTCTCTGGTTGCGGAAAATCCAAAGTCTCAAGGGTGGAGCTGTATTAAAATACAGAGAAGAAAAAGATGGTACTAGTATTGGTTTACTAGAAATACCAGTAGGTGAGAGTTGGGATGATTTTGCTTGTCCTAATTCCCTGCGCAATGTGGAAACGAGTATTAATCTCATCTTTACTAATCAACCTACAGATGATGACAATATGCGTTTATATGAACCTTTTCACCAGTGAAAACAGCATTAGATTCTCTTAACCAAGGACATTGGTTTAAATTAATTTGTGGTGCTAGTTATGAATACGTACCCACGATTCGTAATCTAGCCCTAGTTTATACTCTCGCAGGGGCTGATTGTATCGATGTCGCCGCTGATCCTGCGGTGATTGCAGCAGCTAGAGAGGGAATCAATGTGGCTACCTCTTTAGGAGCGATCGCTCAATCTCGCGGTTTTCTCTATCAAAATACACCAATATTAATGGTTAGTCTCAACGATGGCGAAGATCCACACTTTCGTAAGGCTTTTTTTGAGTCTAGTCAATGTCCTAGTGATTGTCATCGTCCTTGTGAACAGGTTTGTCCCGTTGACGCTATCTCTTGGGAAGGTGTATTAACCCCACATTGTTATGGTTGTGGTCGTTGTCTCCCTGTTTGTCCTAGTCAACTCATCGAGTCTCGTTCCTACGTCTCTACTCCTGGGGCGATCGCTCCTAGTTTACATCAATTGGGTATTCAAGCTATCGAAATTCATACCCAAGTAGGACGTGAACAGGATTTCTCCCGACTCTGGAAAGCAATTTTACCCTATCAAGAACAACTGCAAATTTTATCGATTAGTTGTCCTGATGGAGATGGTCTCCTTGACTATCTTTACTCTCTCTCTCAAATCGTCAAAACCTTTACAGGTACTTTGATTTGGCAAACCGACGGGAGACCGATGAGTGGTGATATAGGTGCAGGTACTACCCACCCTGCGATTAAACTAGCTACCAAAGTCTTAGCCGCAGGTCTCCCTGGTATGGTACAATTAGCAGGTGGTACTAATGGTTATACTGTCGCTAAATTGCGATCGCACAATCTCCTGAAGACCCCTGATCTTAACTATTATATAGCAGGCGTAGCTTATGGTAGCTACGCTCGTTCTCTTTTATTACCTATCCTAGATACTCTTAACCCTGATCAAGCTGATTTAGAAGTTGATCCCGATTTACTCTGGAAAGCTGTGAAGACAGCTGATACTCTAGTTTCACCACTTAAACACCAGAATAATCAAGATTCGCTAAAATGCTAACAACGAAAAGTTAGGACAATACTATGAGTCAATCCCCCGATTCTAACTCCTCTGTTGTGAATAAGTTATTCCAGGTAATTAAGCGTCCCTCAACTCTAATAGTTACGGGAAGCGTCATTGTTGTCAGTATGGTTACTTACACAACAGGTCGTATTTGGTTACAGAGAAACTTACCAACTTGGTTGGAAACGGAACTCAATAAAACCTTAAATCGTCCAGTAGAGATTAGCAAGGTTAGTAATTTAAGCTTAAATCGTCTGACTGTAGAAGGAGTATTAATACCAGAAACAGAGTCAGATCCAGATACCTTGAGTATTGCTTTAATAGATATTAAATATAATATTCTCCCGTTATTAATTAGACGTCCTTTAGACGCACAAGTTAGCATAGTAGATTTAGAAGCATATATAGCAGAAGATGAACCTGGGAAATGGTTAGAATTAGAATTACCTCCACAACCAGAAAGTACATCTACAGAATCACCTTTAGAAAAACTACCCATCAAATTAGATATTGGTTTAGAGATAGATAATGGGGTTATTCAATTACAACCTCTAACCACTCAAGAATTATTAGTTATTGAAATTGATGGTAACGGAAGATATCGTAAAACAGAACAACAGCTTATAGACTATGATTTTAATACAAATATAGGCAATGGCAGTCTAAATATCACAGGTAATAGTAACTTAGATAATGGTCAAACTCAAGTACAAATTAAGAGCGATCCTTTAAATTTAGTACCAATTTTTAGCCTGATTCCTAATAGGTTTTTTACTATAGATACAGGAGAATTTCAAGCTAATCTTGAAGCCAATATAGCACCCATAGATAATCTAGAACAAACTAGAGGACAGGGGACAATTAATCTCAATAATCTGCGAGGAAGAATTGATAGTAATCAAGAGACGATTAGTGCAGATTTAGACTTAATCTGGTCAGAACAAACTATCGCTATACAACAAGCACAAGTAAATTTAGGACAATTACAAGGAGAATTAACAGGAGAAATAAACTGGCAACAAGGATATCAGTTACAATTAAATCTAGATAGTATAGATCTAGCAGAATTAGTTGAGAGTTTTCAGTTAGAATTACCAATAGCGATCGCTGGTCAACTTAATAGTCAAATTAACATCAACGGTGCGTTAGATAATCCTGAGTTTACAGGTATTTTAAATAATATTACTCCAATTAGTATTGATAAAATTAGTCTTAGTCAACTTAATGGGAACTTGAGTGGAGATCTCAACCAAGTTAATATTGACAATCTCACCTTAGAACCTACTGTAGGAGGAAAAGTCGAACTGACAGGACAATTAAACCCAGTTTGGTCAGAAACACCCCTAGATTGGCGTCAAATAGCCGTTTTAGCTAATATTAGTGGTGACCTACCCCTAGAAAAATTAATTGAACCTTATTATCAACTACCTGTAGAGGTATCTTTAGATAAATTTCAGACAGTAGGAGTTGTCCAGGGTACATTAGGTAATCCTGCGGGTAAATTGCAATGGTTATTAAGTAATGCAGATCCCACCATTCAAGGACAAGGTGAGGTTCTTTTACAAGACCAAGTTATTAATATTTATAACACATTTATTGATATTAATGAAGGTAATGTAGAAGTCAACGCGATCGCTTCTCTTGATTCACAAACTTGGAATGCGCAAATTGATAGTCAAAATATTGTTTTAACACCTTTTTTACCGACAAATCTTCCTCTAGAGTCAGTTAGACTGAATAACGCTGAAATGGAATTAGCAGGTAATTTCAGTTTAGAAAAAATTGATGATTGGTCTGGTTTAGCTCAACTTAATCTAGATGTTAATCAAGGTAATATTAATGTAGATACTCAACTTAATCAAGGAACATTAAATACTCAATTACAAGCAAGACAGATTAATGTTTATCCTGAAGTTAACCTCAATCAAGCTCAAGCTAATCTCTCACTCCCTCTAGATTTACTATTAAATACTCAAAATATCAATAAAGATACCTTAGAAACTATCCAAGGAGAAATCCAAGCTAATGTTAATATTAACAATCAAGGAGAATTAAACACTAATACTCTCATTAATCAAGGTAATTGGAGTACAATTATTAATGCTAACCAATTGCAACTTAGTAATTTTAACTCATTACTTACCCAACCTGTTAACGCTCAAGTACAATTAGAAGGAGAATTAGAATATCTTTTTCAGGAAAATATCATCATTCCGATTGCTGTTAATCAAGCAGATCTAGCTTTAGGAGAGAATTATTTAAATAGTCAAGGACAAGTACAATTATCACTCAGAAACAATCAACCAGAAATAGATTTAGTCGATCTTAATCTTAATGCTTTAGTTAATTTAGCAGAAATCCCCCTAGAAACTATTTTAGACCAGGTTAATTTACCTGTTGTCTTAACACCTAGTGATATTGATTTAACTGGTAAAGCTAATTTTAGTGGTAATTTATTAGCAGAACAATTACTCAGCAATCCTTTAGAAAATCTTAGTCTAATTGGAGAGTTACAAGTTGCTAATCTTAACCTAAATCAAAGACAATTTGAACCAGAGTTAATAGGCTCGTTGATAGTGAATCCCGAGCAAAATATTAGTCTTGATTTAAGAGGAAATAGAGACATAATTGCTGCTAGTTTAGAGCCTTGTACTAGAGAAGATTGTCGTTTACCCTATTTACCCACAGGTTATCAATTGCGTCAAGGTCAAGATTCAGAAGCTATTATTGTTTCAGGGATACGTCAAGGAGACGAATTAGTTAGCGAAGTTAAAAATTTTCCTCTAAGTATATTTAATTTAGCTCCAGGGGAAAGTTTTGGCATACCAGGTATAATTGATGGTATAGTTACCGCAGATTTAGTTATTAATTTATATAATTTTGCTACCAATGGAGAGTTAAAAGTAGCCCAACCTTCTTTAGGTTATTTAGAAACAGAAGCTTTAGAGGCTAAATTTGCTTATGATTCTCAAGCATCTCAAGCACAATTAATTGATAGTTCTTTTAGATTTAAAAATACAGAATATAACCTTCAAGCTAATTTAGACCTAGATTCGGGAGCTATTCAAGGTGAATTAGACTTAAATCAAAACAATATTGCTGATATTTTTCAGTTATTACAATGGTCAAATGTCAATGATGTTTTACGATTGATTAATCCTCCTGTCTATACCAGCGCTGCAAACGTTCAACCTAACAATCTAGGTAATTCTCTAGCAACTATAGCTGAACAGGTAAACTTATTATGGTTTGTAGAACAAAAAATCAAAATAGCTAATCAACAAATTAGACAGGGTAATTATCCTCTAGAATTAGATATCACAGGTCAATATGGTGGTCAAATTCTGCTCAAGGGTACACTTACTCAACCTGAAGTTAACTTTACTTTTCAGGGGGAAGATTGGCAATGGCGAACTAAACCTGGGGTGTTAACTGTAGTTGACCAACTAGGGTTGGTGTGGTCAAATCAAGAAATGATTGAAATCCCTGAAGTACTTTTAGCTGGTAATTTCTCTAATGGTATATTAAATGTTGAACCCATACGCCTACAAGTCGAGAATAGCATAGTTAATGTCCAAGGTACTTTTGCTTTAGATCAGACACAAAAATCTGAGTTTTCTGTAGAGAATTTATCTCTAGATTTAATTAATGAATTTGTTAATTTACCTTTACCATTAACGGGTTTAATTAATGTCAATGGTACTTTAACGGGTAATTTAAATGCACCTATTGTCTTAGGAGAGGTGACGATACTAGATACTGCTTTAAATGGTCAAGATCTTGTTCCTGAGTTAAGAGGAGAATTTAGCTATGATCCTACCACTACTGCTGAGTTTCGGACAACTTATCCTGAAATAATTCAACTAGAAGCTAATATCCCTTCACCAACTAGTGAAACGGGTAAGGGAATCGCTACGGTTGATTTACAGTTGACTCGTGAGGTTTTTAGGTTATTACAAGTTGTAACCGCAGGACAGTTAAGTTGGACCGATGGTGAGGGGATGTTAAATATTAACGCTAGTTTACCTCTAGACTGGTCTGAGCCTTTGGAGTTAACGTCATTATTAGAAGCTTTAGAAATTACGGGTAATCTGACTCTAGACAATGCTCTAATTGATAATAGCATTATTGATGCTCAATTATATCTTCAAGGTGAAGTACAATTTGAAAATCAATTACTGAAGGTAGAGGATTTAACTGCGACTTTAGCTGATACTGAGATTGCTATTGTGGGTGTTTTTCCTTTGGTTAAACCAATAGGCCCTAATCATCGCGATGCTAATAATCCTTTAACCCTTGATATTCAAGAGGGAAATGTTGATCTAACCAACCTCTATCAAGGTAAGATTGACGGTAATATTGTTTTAACTGGAACAGCTTTAAATCCTGTTATCGGTGGAGAACTAATTCTGACTAATGGTAGGGTGTTTATACCTGAAGCTCAAGAAGAAGAACAAGCACCTTCAGATCTAGCAGAAAATTTATTAGGTCCAGTCGAAGAGGTTGAGCCACCCTTTAAGATTGGGTTGACTGATTTTAATGTCCAACTAGATAATGTCAATTTAACTCAGTTTTCTTTGTATCGCTTTACTTTTGGAGGAGATTTAATTCTTAATGGAGAATTACTCCAATTGCCAGATTTAGAAGCAGATGGGTTAATTACCCTTACCCGAGGCGAAGTAACTTTTGTTGATACCCAATTTATTTTATCTCGTCGTCAGACTAGCACTTTGGAGTTTAAGGGTGATCAGGGTTTATTTAATCCTGATTTGAATATTTACATGGAAACCGCTGTCTCTGAGATTCCTAGTGAAGGGAGACAATCTACTCTTAATGAAATTAGAGATGATATTTTGTCTCAAAGAAGTAACCGTATTCAGGTTAATATATCCATTGAAGGACGTGCTAATCAAATCATTCCTCAGTTAGCTAGAGATCCGGCGATCGCCTGTCGCTTAAGACCTGCGGCAACCCCTCCTATTAACCCTGATCCTGTTTCTGAGGAGATGTTGGCACAGTTATCAACTTGTGTACAGTTAACGAGTATCGCTGAAAGTGGTCAACGTAATAATGATCTGTTAAATTCTCCTAACGTTAATTTAAGTAGTAGTCCTCCTCGTCCTAAATCAGAAATTATCGATCTTCTAGCTGGTCAATTTTTGGGATTAGCTGAGATTTTACAAAATAGTAGCGGGGGAGAGTTACTAGAATTAGGAGTAGATCAATTTATTATTGGTCCAGTGTTTCGAGATAGTATTTTTGCTGTTGAACAGTTTGTAGGTAAAGGTGGTAAACGTGTGGGTTTAAATGACCTGCGTATCTATCCTGTGGTTGAAAATGTCTTTCAAATTAGTAATCAGTCTTCTGTCAGACTTACCTATGATTATTTCTCTACCGAGGGACAGCTTAGATATGAATTTGGTTTTTAATTCATGAGTTCGCAATTCCGAATCAAGAATGGCTCCCCTGCTCCCCTTCTCCCCACACTCCCCCTCTTCCGCCTATGATCTAGCTTGGTTGCTGAGTTAAGAGATTAAAGTTACTATAGAATGATTAGAAATACCTTTAGATAATCTAGAGTTATTTTTGAGGATCTTATAAAATGAACTAGAGTGAAGCAATAATATGGTAAAAAGAAGCTTTGGCGTGATTGGCTTAGCCGTAATGGGAGAAAACCTAGCCCTCAACGTAGAAAGTCGAGGGTTTCCCATCGCCGTCTATAATCGAACTTCTGCTAAAACAGAAACCTTTATGAGCGAAAGAGGACAAGGGAAAGACATTAAAGCTGCTTATTCTTTAGAAGAATTTGTTAACAGTTTAGAACGTCCCCGTCAAATCCTGGTAATGGTAAAAGCAGGAGGTCCTGTAGATGGAGTAATTCAACAACTTAAACCTCTTCTTGAAGAAGGAGATATGATTATCGATGGTGGTAACTCTCTCTATGAAGACACAGAAAGACGTACCCAAGAATTAGAAGCCTCCGGATTAGGTTTTGTCGGTATGGGAGTCAGTGGCGGTGAAGAAGGGGCGTTAAATGGTCCTTCCTTGATGCCTGGAGGTACAGAAGCTGCTTATCAAGAATTAGAGCCAATTTTAACTAAAATCGCTGCTCAAGTAGATGACGGTCCTTGTGTGACCTTTATCGGACCTGGAGGGGCGGGTCATTATGTAAAAATGGTACACAATGGCATTGAATACGGCGATATGCAGTTAATCGCTGAAGCTTACGATATCCTGAAAAATGTTCTAGGATTGACTAATCAAGAGTTAGGAGAAGTATTTACTCAATGGAACGAAACTGACGAGTTAAACTCCTTTTTAATCGAGATTAGCGCCGATATCTTTAAATACGTCGAACCCGACACAGGTAAAGAGTTAATAGACTTTATCTTAGACTCAGCAGGACAAAAAGGTACAGGACGTTGGACTGTAGTTAGTTCTCTAGAATTAGGTGTCCCCATTCCTACTATGTACGCTGCGGTTAACGCTCGGGTTATATCTGGATATAAAGAGGAAAGATTAGCAGCAGCTAAAGAGTTAACAGGACCTGTAGTTAAAGCTTATTCAGGAGATAAACAAGAGTTCATCGCTAAGGTTAGAGATGCTCTCTACTGCTCAAAAATGTGCTCTTACGCTCAAGGTATGGCTCTATTGAGTAAAGCTTCTCAAGAATATAACTATAACCTTAATCTAGGGGAAATCGCCCGTATCTGGAAGGGAGGTTGTATCATTAGAGCAGGATTTTTAGATAAGATTAAATCAGCTTTTAGTGATAACCCTGAGTTACCTAACTTATTGTTAGCTCCTGAGTTTAAACAGTCTATTCTCGATCGACAACAAGCTTGGCGAGACGTTTTAGTGGTTTCTAATCAATCTGGTATCGCTGTACCCGCTTTTAGTGCTTCTCTAGATTACTTTGATAGCTACAGACGCGATCGCCTTCCTCAAAATCTTACCCAGGCTCAACGGGATTATTTTGGCGCACATACTTATGAGCGTATTGACAAACCCAGAGGTGAGTTTTTCCACACTCAGTGGACATAAGAGTTTATACCCCCAACTTTTCAGGTTGGGGATATTTCGATAAAAGTAACAAAATACTAACCTAAAGTAACTTTAGTAATAAATTCGTCTAACTTACTATCAATTTGATTTAACTGCTCCTCAATTTCTTCTAATTCTGTGATTTTTTGAGCTACATTAGCTTCTCCTTTTTGCTTTTCAATCAAGACAGAATTAACCTGGTCGCGAATACTTTGAATTTCCTTTTCTAAACCCTTATCTATATTTGTTTGAAATTCCCGTAATTTGTCAACTATAGAATCAGCAATTTGAGAAGATTGTTCATAATTAGCGTTACGTAATTGCTTAATATATTCTTTAGCAACTGCTTCTTTTACCTTATTGTTGGTGGATTGCATTTTAAACAATCCCTGTACTAAACCACCCCCCATTAATAAGGGAACTAAAACCCAAGGACTAGTCAAACCTAATAAAAGTGCTCCAAATGCTAAAGCTATTTGAGGTATGATACTTTTTAACATTTCTTGGTATCCAAATACCGCTCCAACCGCTGCGCTACCAAAACCACCTATCACAAAACCACCAGCTGTAGCTAAAATTCTTTCTATTGCTGAGACTTTTCTTTCTGAATCAGCTACATTAGAGATATTAAAACTACCAGGAGCGATTGTTAATCGTAAATTATCGACGTTTTCGATAAATTTTTCAGTTTTTGTATCGAGTTCCAACATAAGACTTTCTAGCCTTTGTTTAATCATTGGCTCTAAGTTTTTACTTTGCCAATCACCCAATTCTTGTTCAATTTGCTGGGCAAAATATTCAGTAATCTCTGTAGCTACTCGTTCAATTTGCTTAGTTAAGAGTTCAAATTTAAAAAATTCTATTGGCTCTTTAACTTCATAATTTGCTATCCATTCATTAATCTTAACATCAGCTAATTGTACATAAAATTCTTGTGCTTGTCCTCTCACAGCTAAGCGCATATCTTCAAGAAAATTATTAATGCGACTAACAATTTGTTTACGTTGTAGCTCTAATTGTTCTAGAGGTTTTTGAGCTTCAGCAAAACGTTGTTCAAGGGTTTTAATATCAGTTCTCAGCAGATTGCGTCGCTCTGGTAAGATTCGGCGTGCTTCTTGAAGAGAACGTCTTAACTCCATGGCAGGACGTAATAATTTAACTTTCCCTCGTTCATTTATTAAAAATTCTTGTAAGTCATTTTCTAGGGGAATAATTCCTGATTTTTCTAACTCTTCTTCATCTTCATCTAACCGAGCTTCTAAAGCTTTTAAAGCGCTAATAAAAAAGACTCTTCTTTCACCTTTTTTTGTTAATGGGGCTAAGCGAGAAATACCATATTCTTTCAAGTCTGCTTGTTCTTTCTTGCGAATTGAATCAAAGCGATTACAGACAAAAAAGATATCTTCATGACCTGCTTTTCTCAAAGTATTATTGATAACGTCTATTTCTGATTGAGCTGCTAAAGCTTCACAGGTTAACACAAATAAAATCGCATCAACCGTTGACAAGTAGTCCATCGTGACTTTCTGACGAATTTCGTTTTCATTCAATCCAGGAGAATCAATAATTTCTACACCATTTTGACATAAATCTAGTTGCCAAAAAATTTCCACTTTTTCATAAGGAGTGGTATTAATAGCTTCTCTTTGATCAAAACCATCTTTGATAACTACATAGTTTTCCACTTGGTCAATAGGAATTTCTTGAGCTGGTTTAACATAACCATTTTCATCAGAATTAAAGTGCAACACAGCACGGGGAACATTTCCCCATTTTATTTCATTAATAATTGCTGTACATGGTTTAGCGTAAGAAGGTAAGATTTCTTGACCTAAAAGAGCATTGATAAAAGTACTTTTACCTCTTTTAAACTCACCAACTACCAACACTTTAAAGTTATCAGATCTGACTCTTTCTTGAAGATTATTGAGGGTTTCAATCCAGCCTTTCATTTCTAAAACTTCAAGGAAACTGAGTTGTTGAACAATTAGTTTTTCGAGAATTTTGCGGTTGTGAAGAAAACTGCTGTATCCATTAGTATCTGTCATGATCAACTCCTGATTAATTAGTTATTGGTTTAGAGCGTTAATAATATTGGCTTGGACATCATTAATTTGTTTAACGATTCTTGTCCATTTTTCTATGTCTTGGGGAGAATTGGTTTTCTCAACCAAAGCTTGTTTACGTTGTTGCCATTGTTTTTTTGTTACCCAAGTTTCTTGAATAATTTGTCGATAAACATCGGTTAATCTTTGGGATATTTTTTGACAATACTGAGTAAAAGATAAAGTTATTTTAGACTCTAACTCTTGCTCTATTATTTCTTTTTGGTCTTCTCCTGTTCTATTCATTAGATCTTCCCCATATAACCAGATTCCTGTACTAGCAATAACCCCAATTGGACCTCCTAAAATATAGCCTCCAATAATGGCAGCGCTACTACCTAAACGAGTTAAAAGACGATATTTTTTTAAGTCTGTTAAAGATAATTCTTCTAGGTTATTGAGCAGCATATCACAATTATAATTACTGACGGGAAGGACTGTAGCCATTTCTGTGGCAAAATACTCAGTTACTTTAGTTTCTAACCAGGTATTATCTTCGGCTATTTTTTGAACAAGGGTATTTTCTAGGTTGCGAGAAAAATTAACTAGTTCTTTGCGTAAAATAAATTGTAAATCTTCTTCCCACCACAGTTTAGGATTAGATGTTTTCTTGAGTTGGAATTTAAGTATATCTAATAAATTATGCTTAAATTCTAAGATTTTTTGTTCGAAGTATCGATAATTTGTCATTCTTTTTTGTTCTAAATCTATTTCTAATTGTTGCCAATATATTTCCGCTTCTTGAATTGATTTTTTAATTTCATTGATTTCTTTTTGGCGGTTATCTTCTTCTAATGAATCCTGAGCAATTACTGCTTCTCCTAAACTTTTTAATTGAGTGCAATAATCTAACAACTGTGAAGCAATTTGACGACTACGCCATACTTTTCGTTCACCTTGATCAACCATTTGTTTTAAATAGTTCTTGATATTACCTATGGTATCTGTTGCTGATTGATTTGACTCAAGAGGATGTAATGGTAAAACAGGAATATTGGCGGAGATTTGGGCTAAACGGTTAGTGATATGGTTGAATACTGACTCTCTTTCTTGGCTTTCAATTAGATCTAGTTTAGAAATTACTACCAAAATACGAGGAACATGACGACCGATTATTTCTTCTTCCAAAAAATTAACTTCTGTTAAACTTAGTGGCATTGTGGCACTAATTACTAATATTACTGCGTCACACTGATTGAGCAAGTCAAAAATAATAGCTGCTCTTTGAGTATTTAAATCATTAGCTCCAGGAGTATCGATTAGTTCAACATCAAGTTTTTCTAACCAAGGATTGTTAATTTTCACCCTAATTTTAGCGAGATTATCTTCGGTAATATCTGTTGTTAATAATTCTGACCAAGATTCTTCGCTCAATGTTTTAGTTTTGACTGTTTGATTAGGCAAATAAAAATCAATTTTATTTTCTTGATCTGAACATATGGAGATTAAACAAGATGTGGTTGGCAAATTACCAACAGGTACAACATCTTCTCCTAATAAAGAATTGATTAAGTTACTTTTGCCTCGACTAAATTCACCTACAACTGCTAATCTAAAACCAGGTTGTAATAGTCGAAATTCATAATCATCTAATTCATTTAACAATCCTGGGATTTTCCCGGTATCAACTATCTGCTGTAATTCTTCAATCCATTCCTGTAAATAGATACTTAAATCTAAAGGTAGGGGTAAAGTTGATTCTTGATTAACGGCATTTTTCTCTGGTTGAGTATCAGTAATTATTTCTGTTTCTTGATTGGTAGTTTCGGTTTCATCCTCGGTTGAAAAATGGGGAGTTAACCATGTTTTGCTTTCAGGAATTAACAACCAGTAATAATCATAAATCTCTCTGGGTAATAATCCTAGGTAGTGAGGCGCTAGATTATCTAAAGGAAAAGGCTCTAAAAAGAAGGAGTCTAATAATTCAAAAAGTGTATTTTCTCTGTGCAGTTTAGTTTCATTATTTAGGGTTAAATTAGGCTCAGCAGGTTCAATATTAATAGTTTTGGGTTGATTGGCTTGCAATTCAATAATACTGTCATTCCAGCGTAAATCTTGTATTTGGACAACTATACCTTGGGGGACAACCCATTCAATCATTCCCCAAGGTGAATTAAATATTTGAGTACCGTCTTCGAGAGTCTGGCGAGTCACTAATAATGTTAAAATATGCCAATTATTATGTTTTTTAAAAGGAATAGGTACTAAAGGAATGGATTCCATGGTTACCCAATTTCTCAACTTAGGATCTTGGTGAATACTGTTAAGTAATCCTTTAACACCTATTGATTTATTGGCTAAAGATTGAGTGGTTATTTTTTTGAGCAATTCGGGATCTATTTTCATGATTAAACTTTCCTGATTTATTGATTTAAACTGTTACTAAACTAGGTGAGTTATGAGTAATAACTACATAATTACCAAAGTCATCCCAAGCATTAATAAAGTCCACAGCATCAACAACTTTCATTTGACCGTCAGAAGTACCACTATCATTAATAATGATTTTAATACTACCATCGGGAAGTTGGTCTATTCCTGTTACCCAAACTGCATGACCTGCGTCTAATTGTTCTAGAGGATTATCATTATTATCTCGCAGAGGTTGCCAAATTTCCTGAGCGTCTAGAGCTACAATTACTTTGTCACCGTTGGCTAAGGCTTCAGCGATATCATTAAGGTTCGCATTGTAATAGGATTCGGTGGATAAACCGAAACTATTGAGTATGTTATCCATGGATTCTAGCGTAGTACCAGAATGAGGGTCAAACCAACCATTAGCTTCAGCTATTTGACAAAGCTCACTTTCTAATACATCTAATCCTGTTAGGGATTGAAATACTCCCATTTGGGCAACTATTGCACAAGAATTTGAACCTTCTTGATATTGCCAAAATTGAGCATCTTCCCAAGGATTACCAACACCATTAAATTCAGCTATATCCCAACTTTCTTCATAGATAAAGTAATCTGGAGAATCTAAAAAGCTTTGTCCTAATTCTAAATCTAAGCTTAAATATTGTATTTCTTCGCTAAGATAATATTGTTCAGGGTAATCTATAGGTATTGATTCTAGTTCATCTAAATTCAAGTTTTCTTCCTGGATCAGCCAATCATCGATTAAATTAAAAATATTATCTAAAAACATTAGCTGTTTCTCCTTGCATTCTTTAAATTAATCTAGTTTTTTGTTGTTCTATTTGCTTTTTCCGTCTGGCAATTTCTTTTAAATATGTTTCGGTATTGATTTGCAATTCGTTTAACCGATTTAACTCTTCTTGTTGTTCCAATAGCATTATGTCAACTACACTCTTATATTTATTCATATATAAATCAATATGTTCCTCTAAAGAATTTATTAATTGGTAACCATGAGTAGTAATTTCATTTTGGATTTGTTTTTTTAAATCTTGAAAATAACTATTTAAACTTGGCTCTAATTTAAACCATAAATCATTTTTTCTTTCTTCTAAAGATGGTCCTAGCCACCGAGAAACTGAAGCACCAATTATTCCTCCTAAAAGTGCCCCTACCCCAGGTATTAAAATAGAGCCTATTATACCTACAGCAATACCTGTCATGACTCTACCTGCGGCTTCATTTTCTTGCTGGGTATGAAGTTCTTTCATTTCTGAAAAAATCTGACCTGTATCTTGAGCTAAAGCTTGACTAGTGATATGATTAGATACATTTAAAGTATTTCCTAATGCTTCGAGTTTTTTGTATTCTTGAGAAAATTCTTGTAAAAAGTTTTCTTGTGCTTTTTGGTGTTTATTGTTTAAATCATTAATTTGCGTTTCGATTATTCTTTGTAAGAGTGGTTGTCCTCCTCCAAGTATTGATTCTGCACCATTTTCTGTAAAAACTTTTAATTCATCCCAATCAGTAATAGTCAAAATTTCACGTTTAATTTGTTGTTTTTTTTGTTCTTGATATTCCAGTATTTTAGAATTGAGTTGATTTTGAGTTTGTTGGATAGCTTGCTCTATTTCAGAACGATATTTATTTTTATGTTCTGAAGTAAAATAGCCTAAGTCTTGAATAATATTATTTTTTAAGGCTAATTGACGATCTTCATAGGTTTGCCATTCTTGAGTTAAGTTGATTTCAAGTTGTTCTAGAATATTAGTTAATAGTCGCAGCAAATTTTCAGCAATAATAATTATTCTTTCTGAACGCAGTTTTTGGCTTAAAAAGTTTTCTAAATCCTGAAAACGATTTAACCAAATTTGTTCTTCTGATGAAATTTCGCTTTCTTCATCTAGGGTAAGTTGATCTAAAACAACTTGAGAAGATATTGGCAAAAGATCGGGATTGTCAAGACCTAACATGGTAGTGAGACGATTTTTTAAATCCTCGACTAAACTTTCCCTTTCTCTTTTCCTAATATTATCCATTTTAGTGACTACAAAAATACATCTATGTAAGAAAGGACGTAGAGAAGTATCTAAGAAGTTAGCTAGACTTTGAGATAAAGGGGTGGTTGCGGGAATGATAATTACTGCTGCATCTGCTATATCGGCGATCGTTTGTTTTGTAATAGTTCCGTGTTCTACATTGATAGCATTAGTTCCTGGAGTGTCAATAATAACAGTTCCTTCTTTCAGAAAGTTAGCAGGATGGCTAATTGTTAGATTATTGATTTTTGCTGTGAGATGATTATCGCTAGTCAAGAGATGAATTAATTCTCTTATTGTTATTTTTTGTATATTTAAAGCAGTAATAGTAATGAGTTTTGAATTTTCAAATGTTTTTAATTTCCATTCCTTGCCATTTAAATTTAAAATAGTTTTAAGTACCAAATGTTTTCCAAATCTTATTTCTGTAGCTACAGCAGTGGTTACTAAAGCTGATGTTTTTAACAATTCATCTCTTAGCAAAGCATTGATAAAACTACTTTTACCACTAGAAAATTCTCCCACTACAGCTAAATAAAAGTTAGGATCTAGACTCCGATTCTTAATTTTCTTAACTTGGTTCAGAATGGTTAATTTATCTGCTTGAACAACTAAGTTACTACTGACAATTTTTTCAATAAAGTCCAGATGTTCATCACAACAGGTTAAAGCTTGTAACTTTTCGTGATATTCTATAGCAAAAGTTGATTTAAGCATAATAATAATCTCTTGCAAAAGTAAAAATAAAATCAGTTAAGCTAGAAAAACAATTAGTTTCTAACACTGTTCCCTATTCCCTATAAAAAGTTTTCTGACTTAATGCAAGAAGTATAATTAAAAAGGGCTTAGTGAACTAAATCAGGACAAGGTGATGTGGACCAGCACCTTTACCACCATTGCACCTGATCAATTTTTCAGAGCTGTGGTCAGTAATTAGTAATTAGATACCTGCTGTTTAATTTTTTTATTACTCTTACATATTACATTACAAGTTTAATCATCTTAGATTTATTTATATTTTTTTAATATTTTTCGGTAATTTAATTAATGTTTAGGATTTAATAAGTACTATAGCACTACGTGCAAGGCTCTCTTGCACTCATGCACTCAGGCAAAAGTAGATTAGTACTCGGTTTCATAACTTTAAAATGTCAAACACCGCGCGGAAAGTAATGCTATATTTAAGATTTCTACAGAGTTACGCTGCGCTTCACTCTGAAATTTTACTCTCTTCTGCCTAGAATAAATTAAGGGAAGATTTAACTATACATGCTTTAGATCTTCCCTTATTTGGCTTATTTCTCTAATCACTGTTTGACGGAAAAATAACCTCAGCAAGATCTTTAGCAGCAAGACAATTAGTTAAGGCGTCTTCTCCACTAATCCCTGTATTTTGGTTACTGATACCGACAACACATTGAGCATAACGTCTAGGTAAAAGACTCTTACGACAATTATCAACAATCATATTAGCAGAGGTAACGGTGATGCTGCGATCGATATTTCTGACGCAGGTAGCTAATTCCCGAGGACGTCGTACTTGATAACAATTTTGTAGTGCTTCTTCGGGATTGATTCCTGTCTGTTGGTTAATGCGTTGGACACAAAATCCTAAATCAGCAGGAACAAGAGCTTGAGAACAAGCTATACTAGCGGATTGAGAGTCAATACCTGTACCTACTAAATTTCTGGTACAAGAGTTATAGGGATTAGCTAATACAGAACCAGAGGGTAAACTAGCACAGAGTAGGGTGAGACTAATAGTATATTGTAGTAAATTTTTCATTGATTTATTTTCTAAGAGTTCAAGCTTTAACATTGTGAACGAGAAGTATCCATGGCTTAACAGCCATAGCGTGAAAACAAGCAGTATTTTTATTTTTATGCCATTATAGTTTATCCCTTAACCTATACATCAGTTAGCTACCAAATTAGGGGAAAAAATCTTGGACTTGACTAATGAATTTCGGTAGTAAAGGAGAAGTAAGTTCATCAGGGGTAAAGAAAGTCCCAGCTAAGATTAATTTACCTTGTTGACGACGATAAACCTCTACTTGCTTCCCAAAGCGATCTACTAACCAATATTCTTGTACACCCTGTACTGAATATAATTTCAGTTTAAGTCGGCGATCGCGTCTTTCGTTTTCTTTTCCAGGAGAAAGTACTTCAATTACTAATTCTGGTGCGGCGGTTAAATGACCTTGTTCGTCCTCTATTACTGCTAATCTTTCCTTACTAACCCAGATTAGATCAGGAATCACACTATCAGTATCACTAAAAATAATTCCTGGACTAATAATTGTTTCTCCTCAACCACTTTTTCGTGACCCTAGTTCTAATTGAGTGGCAATTTTTACGATTATTTGCTGATGAAAACGATGGGGACTTCGACTCACTAGCAATTCTCCCGCAATAATTTCATAGTTTATACCTTCGGTATTGGGAAACAATTCTAAATCTTCATTTGTCCAGAAATTATTTACTTGAGTTTCTGTCATAATGATCAATTTCCTTAACTACTTAATATGTTTAAATCATCTTGATCATAACCGAATAACTCTATATCCCTTTGATAACGTTGTGCAACGATCGCCCAGGTTTCAGGAGTATAATAAGTACTATAATGTTGGTGATTAGTTTTCAGTTCGTGGGGAAGATTGGGGGTAGGTAAACCAATTTTTTGCACAATGGTGGCAAAATCAGCGTTTAAAGTTTCAAAATGTCCAATAAAATCAGGTATTAACTTACCTTCAGAATCGGTAATAAAGGTATATTGAGAACGAAAATGTTTATCAGCTTTACTCTCGGGAATATCAGCAACCGCGTAAACAAATTCAGTAAAACTCATCTGGGAATTAATCACGGGATAGGGTAACCAACTCACCTTACCACTGAGAGAAGGTTGTAAAAGTTGGGCTAATCTCACTCTGGTATCGATATTAAGATTATAATCTTTTTTAATTTTACTAAAATAACAAGACACTAACCTATCCCAAGGATTTCTGACAAAACAGAATTTTAAATAATCGGGATACTCTGATAACTTATGGCGATCGAGAGTAGGAAACTTAGTCGTATGGGGAGAAGGAGAGTCGATATCGAGTAAATTTTTAAAGAGGGTTTTAACGCTACTACTAGCTACTTTAGGAATAACAAAATAAATAACTTTATACTCATGAATAACCACATCTTTGAGACTATCATAACCCTGTAAGCGTAAACTGATTTTTTGGACTAACTTATTACTCATTGAGCAGTTTTAAATAAATATCTTCTAATTGTTTGACCATGATTTTAGCATCAAACAACTCTCTAGTTAGTTTTTGAGCATTATCCCCTAGTTGTTTAGCTAGTGGTGGATTTTCCAGTAAGTAAATCAGATGTTGCGCTAATTGATTCACGTCTTTAGGTGGAAACAATAAACCAGTCTCCTGATGATGGACTATTTCTGGAATACCATAAATTTCAGGGACAACAACGGGTTTACCTAATAACATCGCTTCTGTCATTGCTCTTCCTAACCCTTCCCAGAGAGAAGAGAGAGCAAAAATATCAGCTGTTTGTAAAATAGAGGGAATATCCCTTCTAAAGCCTAAGAATTTCACCTTTTGGGCGATTCCTAGTGTTTTTACTTGATGTTCTAGATTAACTTGCTCTTCACCTTCTCCTACTAATAATAATATAGTTTGGGGACAAGATAACAATACTTGAGCAAAAGCATCAATCAGATATTGGGGGGCTTTTTGGGGGTCTAAACGTCCTACCATAACAATAATCTGATAGTCTGGGGGTATATCCAGATTTTGACGCATTGCTTCTTGATTGACGGGTTGATCTAATTTACTAAAGTCTATCCCACTATAAACCGTTTGACTACGTTCTAAATCCAGAATACCCAACTCAACTCCCTGTTGACGATTTAATTCACTGACAGTAATAATAAAATCACTGTAAGATTTCATCATTTTTTCTAGATTGATATAGAGTTGACGTTGCCAAAAAGGCATAAAATCATGAAAAGAAAAACCGTGGATAGTGTGGATAATCACGGGTACACCGACTATTCTAGCAGCTATACGTCCTAAAATACCCGCTTTTGAACTGTGCGTGTGAATTAAAGCAAAATTTTCCCGACGTAACAGAGAGATGATTTCTAATAAAGCTTGTAAATCGGTGACGGGATTAACGGGGTTAACTAAATGGGGTATAGGATGAAAAACATCTGCTACTTGGTTAGCGCGATCGCGCCATATTCCTTCAGGATGAGAAGCTAGATGTATCATAAAACGAGAGCGATCGCCTTTTTCGACAGAAATAAAGGTATTATCCTGAGCCCCACCAACCGCTAATCTAGTAATTAAGTGTAAAATCTTCGTCTTCATAAACCAGCTACAGGATAATTAAGAATATGATTAAGGATAACTTCCGCTTCTTGTTGTTGATTAAGACTCAGAGTTTCATTACGTTGACGCAATAATAAATCTTGTTTCCCCAACCAAGTCAAACCCTGATAAGCTAACATTTTTACAGGGATACTCCCCATTTGTTGTAAAGTACCCAATAAGCCTAAATTAGTCATACCATAGCTTCGCAATAAGCGCCAATTTAGACGAGAAGACAACCAATAGGTTTTCAGATACTTTTGGGGATTAATCAAACTCTCACGATAAAAATACAAAGGCTCGGATATTTTAGCAAAACGAGAAGTATTAGCTACCCGACACCATAACTCCCGATCTTGAGTACGAGGATAAGAAGTATCATAGGGATAACGTCTAAACCATTCTCTAGTTGCCATAACCGTAGGATGAATAATCAAACCCTTATTTAACAATACCTTTTTTGCACTCATATCTGTTAAGTCTTCTAAACCACGGATACCCTGAATCTGATTATCCTGATTAAGAGAATAAACCCCTGTAGCGATTAAATCTACTTGGGGGTTTTGGGTTAAGTATTCTAACTGACGTTGTAACCTTTCTGGGTGCATTAAATCATCTCCATCCATTCTAGCTAAATATTCACCTTTAGCTAACTGTGCAATTTGATTTAAACGCCAAGCTAAACCCTTATTTTCTCCATCGGTTATTACCCTTACCCGACTATCTTGGCTAGATTTAGCGATCGCTACAGAAGCATCACTCGAACCATCATCAACCAATAATAACTCCCAATTCTGGTAAGTTTGGGCAAAAACAGAACGAATCGCTTCAGGTAAAGTGGTTTGATTATTATAAAAAGGAATCCCTACAGAAATTAACATTTTTAGCCAATTCTCTTCCGACGACGAGAAAAAACAGCTATTCCACCCCAGAGATATAGTAAAATTACCGCTTGAATTAATAACTGAACCGCTTTCATAATTACTGTTGTATCAGGACGTATGTAAAATAAAGCGATCGCATACAAAACTATCATCCCCACTTCACCTGAATACTTCCGAAAAGAGTTAGCTAACCACTTATGAAAATAACCATAAAGGAAAAAAGCCACACACACTCCAGGAATACCAAAATTCCAATAAGCTTCCCCAATTGAACCACAAGGAATACCCCAATTGGCGTTTTCAAAATAAAATGTTCTCGACGCGCGACTACCACATAAACCAGGTTTATCGGGCCAAATACTTCTAGGAATAAACAAAGTTACTGCAGCTAAATAAGTACTCCCATACAAATAACCTTCTCGCTTGGGTACATATGCTAACATCGGTAATGGTCCACCGTTACGACCTCCTGTTAATTCTCCTGCTTCTTCATCGTTACCAATCGCTTTAGTTATCCCTCCTTGCAAATCTGTTAAAGTAGTTACATCAGCTACCCCAGTATCTCTAACCACATTTCTAAATGTTCCTAATATCCCCACTCCCAAGATAGCTACTAAAATAATTACGATTACTTTCGTAAAAGAAAATCTTCCTTTGCGCATCATCCAAATCATCACCCCAATCATCAAGAAAAAGATTACAGATCCACGGGAACCACTATATAAAAATCTCGTCATCATCGCTGTAATTGCGCAACCCCAAAACAAGGGTTTTATAAATGCAGTTGAATCCATTCCTAACCAAATTAAACAACCAACTAAACCAAAGTTAATGAAAAAAGCCCAATAATATTTACCCGCGAGATTAGCGTGTCTTCCTCCTAACCAATTGGCGATTAAATGACCTCCTAATCCTCCATGGAGTTGTAAAAAGATAGCAAATACTAACAGAGAAAATAAGACCGCTACTAGAGTTTTAATCCCTGGATATTTTATTGGTCTTAATCTTAGTTTAGGAGTCTTCGGCGCAGGTAAGAGAAAAAAGCCTAAATAATATGCGCCTAAACTGATTATCGTTACTAAAGAAGCAAAAGCATTCAAGTTAATTAAACTTTCTTGTCCCCAACCTCTTAAGGCTACACTAGTTATGGGAACATAATTTAAACTACCACTACCTTCTACTAATAAAGTAATAACTTTCGGAATAAATGTCGGTAAATTAAAAGCAAAAGTATATAGGGGAATAAATACCAAGGGGTGAAACCAACCATAACTCTTACGATAAAAAAATATGGGTAAGTATAACATGATTGATTGTCCTAAAGCAGCTAAAGCAGCCCAACTAGTCGCCTCATTAGGACTATTTAAAAACTCGATAAACTCAATTAATAACTGCAACCCTAATAAAATAACTAAACCAATTCTATAATATAGTTTAATCGGCACAAAAGGAGATGCTTTCGGACGAGGTTTGAGTAAGGTTTTTAAGTCTATGGTTGGATTCATATTTTTACTTCCACAAGGATATATCTAAGTTAAATTCTTCAGCTAATTGTTGATTCATTGGCGCAAAATATTTATCTAATTCTGCCATAGTTTTTAAGTCTTCGCTACTCATTTCTTGTTTTTTATTCTTAGCGAAAACTTTTAAATAACTATTGATTAACACATTTTTCAATAAACTCTTAGGCATTTTTTTCGCTATCTTTCTAGCGTTGCGGTGTAAGAATTGATTTTTAACTGTAAAGGTTTGATTTCTGGGGTTAAAATCGTAATCATCATAAAAACTGGGATCTATATCTAATTTACTAGCTACTTTTTTCACAAATTCTCGGGGATTATTTTTTAACTCTTCAAATAAGAAGACATCTAAATTATCGCCGAATTTAGTCCGCCATTTTCTTAAATATTCTAAATAACAACTCCGCTTAATTATTTGTTTTAAATTAGTAGCTGTGCGAGGATTACTATATTTTTCTAGTAAATCCCATGACTCATTTTCTACTAAATTGATTAACTCAGTAAAAGAGACATTTTTATTAAGCGTAGCTAAATTATTACAGGTAAATTGATAAGCAGAATATAATCTTTTAGTCGGGTTTCTTAACATAAATATTACCCTAGGTAAAGGTGTAATTCCTGCTAAAACTTCTAAAGCGGTTTCTTGATATAAATAATGAGTTGTCGCTTCAATTCTAATTTTACAGTCATCGCTACAGTGATTAAAGTACTTTTGATATCCCTCTAAACCATAAAGATGATAATTATATTCAGGAGATTGTAAAGGGTGACCTTTATCTAAGAGATAATAGGTTTCTTTAATGGTAGAATGACAGACATCTCTGTGAGCTACTAACCAATTATAGAGAGAACTAGTACCCGATTTCGGAGCACCACCAATAATAACATTAGGAATTTTTAGCATTACGTTTACTTTTTAATTTAGCTAGAGGTTTCGAGAGAGTAGTTAACCACCATTCCCCATCTTCTCCTAGAAAGAAATTAGGTTTTAAATAGATTAATAATAAAACTAAACTAGCAGTAATGACCACTGATAAAGTCAAAACTAGAAAATTACCTAACTCTAAACTTCTCCACAGGGTAGCATTACTCCAGACGACTAAACCCGTAACCAGAGTCAAAGGTATTGCAGTAGTATGACTAATAATTACGCTTTGCCAAGAAATTTTAGTTAAACTTACTGCTAATTGGGTTAATAAGAGGTATTGTATAATCAGAGCGATGGTTACCCCAATGGTGACACCTAAGATACCATAAGCCAAACCCCAAAGAGAACCAATAATTACACAAGCTGCATAAATAAACTTAAGCCAAGCCACATGATATAATTGTCCCGAAGACCTAGCTAAAGAACTAGTGACTTTATCCCCAAAACGGAAAAAAGTCCCCAAAGCTAGAATTTCAAAAGGTGCGATTACTTCTGTCCATTGTGAACCTAATAAGACTAGAATAATTTCTTTAGCGAGGACACCCATAACCACGCTAAGGGGTAAGATGGTTAAAGCCACAATCACGATATTACGACGATAAGCCTTAATTAAACGTTCCTGCTCATTTTGTACTCTAGCTAAGGTAGCAAATAAAACCCGATTCAAAGCTTGTCCTAGGGTGGCTGCAGGTAAATTCATTAAGTGGTAAGCTTTAGTATATAGTCCTAAAGCGGTTAAACCTAAACCACGACTGACGACTATATAATCTCCTTGTAGAGCAAAAAACTCTAAGATATTAGTTAACATAAAACCACCACTGAGACTGACTAGCTCTTTAGCGGTGGTTTTATCTAATTGCAGTTGTTTCGGATGAGGTTGTAAGATTAAGGGTATTAAACTACGGATGATAATTTGTACAGTATAAGCTAAAACTAGAGACCAAACCCCAAAACCGAGAAAAGCTAAAGTAATTCCCACCACACCATAACCAATAACGTAGGCTAAAACTTGGATAGTAGATAACCAACGGAATTTTAACTCTCTCTCCATTAAAGCTTCTGCTACTGTAGCTATACTGCGCAGGGGAAAGCTAATAGCGATAAAGCGTAAAATGGGTATAGTTTGCTCATTAGCGATAAATAAAGCAAAAGCAGGAGCACATAACCATAAAATCCCCCCAATTAATAACCCAAACAACAGAGAAAGGGTAAAACCTGTACGTAAATGTTTTGTTTCTAGATGGGGTAATTGAATTAATGCAGGTCCAATACCTACAGGATATTGTTCAATAAATCTAACAATGATTAAAGCTGCTCCCATTAACCCAAAATCTTTAGGGGTAAGTAAACGGGAGAGAATAACCGTCTGGAGTAATTGGATCAGAATCTTTAACCCTGTTCCCGAGAGTAACCACAGGACGGAATTTAGGCTATGATTGGTGAGATTTTTAGCTTTTGGGGTGTTTTTCATCTATTGTTTATGATTATTAAGCAGCAGAGAAAAAGTGTCTCTATCCATTCCACAACAGCTCCATAACTATCACCCGTAAATCCTCCTAACTGACGGTAAAACCAAAAATTAGTAGCAAAAGTAACTACTAAACCAGATAAAATCATAGCAATTCCACACCACCATTGCTGGGGTTCAAAGAAAATCATTATTAGAGTAATTATACTTAATAAGCAGAATAATCCTATCAATAAGTCTTGGGGTAATTGTATATTCTCTTTGTGAAATGCACCCTTTCCCGTGGGTTTAAGATAAGGATAAAGGGCGATCGCCCAAACTTGTCCCCAACGTCCCCAAATTGGCGCTAAAATTAATCCCAGATAGCGTGCGCTTCCTAACTCTACTAGGCTAGTAAATTTCAGTAATAATAAAAACATAGCGGCGATCGCCCCAAAAGCACCTACCCGACTATCTTGCATTACTTCTAGACGTCTATCACTATCAGTTACCCCTAAACCATCTGCTGTATCCATCACTCCATCTAGGTGTAATGCTCCTGTGAGAGCTACCCAGAGAGCTAAAATCAAGCCAGTACGAGTTAATATGGGCATATTTAGCTGAATCAGCAGAAAATCCGTTAGATTAAGTATCCCTCCGATAATTAAACCAATAATTGGTGTCCAACGAGCGATTCTCCCTATCTCTAATCCCCAAGATAGAGGTAGAGGAATTATGGTATAAAATACTATTGCTCCTAAAAAGGACTTAAGGATTGTTTTCACTAGTAAAAAATGAGCCAATATAAATTTAAAGTAGAACGAGAATTAGAACATTATGGTATCTGTGACGCTTCAGCCGCAGTTCCTTTAGCTCAAGATCATTTTCTGGTTGCTGATGATGAGGATAATATTCTCAGGATTTATCGCTCTGATACCTCAGGATATCCGGTCTCTGAGATAGATGTTAGCAATTACTTTGTTAATAATCCTAAACAAAAAGAAGTAGATATAGAAGCAGCAACTCAACTCGGGAAAACTATTTACTGGATTACTTCTCACGGTACTAATAGACAAGGTAAATCAAGACCGGAACGTCGTCAATTTTTTGGTAATAAAATCTCAATTCATAATGGTTGTTGGAGTTTAAAACAGGTTGGCTCTTCCTCTACCCAACTTCTTGAAGATATGTTGCTAGATAGTCGTTTAGATATTTATCAATTCGCCACAGCAGCTAAAATACCTCCTAAAGAAAAAGGAGGATTAAACATAGAAGGATTAACCACAACTCCTGAAGAAGAACTTTTAATTGGTTTTCGCAATCCTCTTCCTCAAGATAAAGCGATTCTTTTACCCTTGAAAAATCCTCAAGATTTACTTAAAAAAGACAGTAAGGCAATTTTTGGTGATGTTATCGAACTTGATTTAAATGGTCTAGGAATCAGAAGTATTGAGTATTGGTCAAGTGAAGGTTGTTATCTTATTGCTGCAGGATCATATGATAGTAGCCATAAGTTTGCTCTCTACCAATGGTCAGGAATAACCACAGAAAATCCTCAACTTATTGAAGTAAAAGGTTTAGCTTCTAATTTTATTCCCGAAAGTGTTATATCTTATCCCAATCGCGATGGTCAATTACACCTACTTAGTGATGATGGTTCAATAGAAAGAATGCTAGGAACTCCTTGTAAAAATCTTGCTCACGATCACCCTAGTAAATATTTTAGAAGTGTTTGGATTAGCAAAGAATAGCCCTAAATAACTTAGGGCAATTTTGCTTAAAGGGTTAAACTTTGGGGTTCAGTTTCGATTAGTTTAGCTAAATCCTGTAAGAAACTAGCCGCATCTGCTCCATAAATAACACGGTGGTCACAGGTTATAGTGACATTCATCTGTTGACGAATTCCCAACATTCCTGTCTCTGTGGCTACAACTTGAGGACGAGAAGCACCGATCGCCAAAATAGAACCCTGTCCTGGTGGTAAGATAGCATCAAAGCTATTTACTCCATACATTCCTAGATTAGAAAGAGTGAAAGTTCCTGTGGTATATTCTTCTGGTTGTAGTTGTTTAGCTCTAGCTTTATCCACTAATTCTTTCCAACTACGGGAGAGAGAGTAAATATCGATTTGTGCAGCATTTTGCAGTACTGGAGTAATTAAGCCACCATTGGGCATAGCTACAGCTACAGCAATATTAATATTAGAGCGGTATTGAATACCACCGTCAGTATAATTAGCATTGAGTAAAGGATGTTTTTGCAGGGTTACTGCTACCGCTTTAGCTAATAGTGCTGTCATAGTCACTCCCTTACTCTTGATTTGACGATAGAGATTATCGAGAGCGTCGGTAGTAATTGTATAACTAACGTGGAAAGTAGGCACTTCTAAACTAGCCATCATATTACGATTAACGGCTTGTTGTAGGGTATTAAAAGCGCTGACTTCTCCTGAAGGGGTAGGAGTAACTGCTACTGTCTGGGGTTTAGACGCGGGTTTAACTTCAAGAGTAGGTGTTGTGGCTACGGGTGCTTTACCTGAAGCTTTTTCGATATCTTCTACTACTACTCTACCATGAGGACCACTGCCAGGGATACTCTGCCAATCTATACCCAATTCTTTGGCTAGTTTACGCGCGCGAGGAGAAGCGACTTTACGTCCATTATTACTAACGGTTGTAGTAACAGGAGGAGTAGGTGTGCTAGCTGTTACTACAGGTTCTGGTGTACTCTCCTCTGGGGTAGTTTGGGGTGCTGATTCTGTGCTAGCTTGTTGTTGAGCTGCTGCAATTTCTGCCTCAGTTTCAGCGATTAAACCAATAGTTGCTCCCACTGGTGCGCTTTCTCCTGCGGGTACAAGAATCGTCGCTAAATAACCCTCAGAAAAAGATTCTACATCCATATCGGCTTTGTCTGATTCAACGACTAAGACGGTTTCTCCTTTGGCGACTTTATCTCCTGGAGATTTTGTCCAAGAGACTATTTTACCTTCTGTCATCGTTGAACTTAACGCGGGCATAAAAACTTCATGTATCATGTAGCGACTTTCCTAAAGTAAAAATAAAATCACATTTTGATTATCTTATCAAGTTTTGAGCACCTGTTTTAGTTCTCATTGACGATGGTTTTTAATCCCCAAAAAATTAGCTTCGGTTCAAAATATAATAAATCAGTCTTCTCAGTATTCAACTCGATTAAATATTGAGACAATATCTCTCCATCTCCACCAGTAAAAATTACAGGACTTTTCGGGAATTGTTTCCACCAATTAGCTAAAAAGTGCTTGATTCCTGTTAAGACAGTATAAATAACCCCACTTTGAATCGCTTCTGGTGTACTTTTTGCCCACAGTAAGGGTAGTTGTGAGCTAAGATGTACCCTCGGTAAGGAAGCTGTACTAGTGGCTAAAGATTCTAATTGCAGTCTTAATCCTGGTAGAATCGCTCCTCCACTAAATTCTCCCTGATTATTAGCTCCTGTTAGGGTTAAAGCTGTTCCCCCGTCGATAACTAAACAGGGATAACCCCAAGTCTGCATCGCTCCCCATAAGGCTAAGGCGCGATCTACTCCCATAGTAGAGTATATCCCTTTAAGAGGTATATCTTCTAGTTTAATAATCCTTAAATCCATATGTTGTTGAAATAATAAATTTTTAGCCTCGACTACTGAGACTAGATAAAGTGGTAATTCTTCCCACTCAGGAGGGATAATCCCTTCTTCACTATCCCAACTCTGTTGTAATTCTTGTTGGTGAAAATAAGCCCAATGCAAGCGGGAATTACCGATAATTACTGCTAACCAGTCAGAACTCATTTGATTACTCTAATAAATTCTAGGGGTAACCCATCGGTATCAGCAATAAACATCACTTCATAAAGGCGATCGCCGATCATTTGTTGTTTTGGCTCTAATAATACCCGTACAGAGTTATCCTTAGCTTGTAACTGCTTTAACCAACTAGTTAAATCTTCGGTTATCTCAGTTAAATCAAAGGAAATATGATAATAACCTACATAATGTTCATCGGCAAAAGCATCTGGTGCGGGTTTGGGTTCGGGTATTTGAATCAATTCGATTCTACCCTGTAAACCTTCTAACCAACAAGCTAGGGTATATCCCGTGGTAAAACGTTCTTGGACAGTGAATCCGAGTTGTTCGTAAAAAGCGATCGCCCTATGAATATCTGCTGTGCGAATGGAAATGTGATGTAACATTACTCAAACATACGAAAATAGGGATAGCGTGTTGGTGCACCTGGTTCTTTTTCTAGATCAAAATTGATTACTTCCCAACAGGGATCTACTGCTGTTTCGGGACTAAAATCTACGGGGAGTCCATAAAGTTTGGGTAAAGCCGCGTCTGATTTATAACGCTTTGTACCGCTTTTATCTAAATAAGCGCTGACTAACTCTCGATAACGTCTAGCTATAATTACTTTCGTAGCTTTATATCCTTCACTATAGAGTCTATCTAAGGCTTCGTGAATTTCAAAACGAATACCGTCGGGATGAGTATGTTGTCTATACCATTTTCCTTCCCAAGAACGCCAATTACGACCTGATTGTAGATGAATTAGTTCACCTGTTTGAGGATCTGCTTCAAAAGCGCCATGACGAGGACAGAGATAGGTATCGGTTAACGTCAAAGCGGGGATAGTTTGTCGGCAATGGGGACAAAGAATTTCAGGACCAAAAATAGGGTAAGTATTAGCTAAATTCATCTTTTAAAATTAGATAATATGTTATGATTTTAACTTAAGTAGATAAACTCAAGGGTTAGGTTCTGACTTTTCTTTAACCATAGCATGAATAATTCTAACCAATCAGTTTGGTCTCCTCCTGACTTAACAGCTGCGGCTTTTATCGCTCCTAATGCTACCGTTATGGGTAATGTGGCGATCGCCTCTGGAGTCAGTATCTGGTATAACTCCGTTGTGCGCGCCGATGTAGAAATGATCCAAATTGGCGCTTATACTAATATCCAGGATGGAGCTATTTTACACGGCGATCCTGGTCAACCAACTATTCTGGAGGAATATGTTACAGTAGGTCATCGCGCCGTTATTCACTCTGCCTGGATTGAAACAGGTTGTCTAATCGGTATTGGCGCGGTGATTCTTGATGGCGTGAGAGTAGGTACGGGTAGTATAATAGGTGCTGGTAGCATAGTTACTAAAGACGTCCCATCTCACTCTCTCATTGTAGGTGTTCCAGGTAAAAAATTACGAGATATCAACCCCACCGAAGCCGAAGATTTAATCTCTCACGCTCAAAAATACTATAAATTAGCTCTAGTTCATGCGGGTAAAGGTACAGATATCGGATTTTACCCTAACTAAAAAAAATTCCTCAAGACCTTGCCAAAAAGAGCCAAAATGTGAAAAAATATAGATAACTTAATTACATATCTGAATTTTAAGAGGATATATAAAAATGGACTGGCGCGTTATTTTGGTTCTTTCTCCGATCATTATCGCAGCCTCTTGGGCTTTGATTAATATTGCTGGTGCTGCTTTAAATCAAGCTCAACAGTTTTTGAATAAAGAAAGTTAAGATAATTTCTTAACTAACATAATAATTAGGTAGTTATGCTTAAGGCACGACTACCTATTTTGATAATTGATTTGCTGTGCGCAATTACTCATCTGGCGATCGTTCGCCATGACTAAAAACTTATTAAATTTACTTCAGTTTACCTAACCACGTGTTATTCTGTAGTGGTTAAAGACCAAATATTAGTGTCATGTACAATAAATCAACCCTAGTGGTTATCGATTCTTCCGTAAGCGATCGCTCTTGCTTACTAGCAGGTTTAGTTTTTGATTCCGAAGTAGTGGTAATTGACTCTCAAGAAGACGGGATCGTAAGTATCACCAATAAGTTACAAAAAAGATATGATACGCTTCATCTAGTCTCTCACGGTAGTCCAGGATATTTATATTTAGGGAAAACAGCCTTAAACTTAGATAATATTGAACAATACGCCTCTTTACTCGGTAGTTGGGGAGTTAAAAATATTCTGATCTACGGATGTCAAGTCGCTTTAGGCGATGGGGGAACAGAATTAATCAGTAAATTACATAAATTAACAGGAGCAAATATCGCCGCTTCTAATACTTTAACGGGTAATTCTAGCCTAGGTGGTAACTGGGAGTTAGAAATCACTCAAGGAAACATAACACCATCTCTAGCCTTTAATTCAGAGACTATAGCCAATTATGCTGGAGTCTTAGAGCAAAATTTTATTGTCGATACCCTAGAAGACGAAGACGACGGGGTAAATAGAGGGGGTATTTCTCTACGAGATGCGATTAACGCGGGAAATCAAAGGGAAGGAGTAACCAATATTACCTTCTCACCATCACTAGAGGGAGAAACCCTCACCCTAACCAATGGTCCACTACAAATAATCGACGATGTAGTTATTGAAGGTGGATTAACTATCAATGGTAATGAGTCTAGTCAGATTTTACGCATCTTTAATAATGATATCTCTGATGATCAAGTTGAGGTAACTATCAAAGATTTAGTTTTAACTAACGCTAGTGAAAGTGCGATTTCTAATAGCGATAACTTAACCCTAGAAGATAGCACCATAATTGATAACTCAGGGGAGGGTATCAGCAACGGGGGTAACCTACAAATACAAAACTCCACCATAATTGGTAACTCAGGAGGTATTAATAACAGTGGTAATTTAGAAATTAATAATAGTGTCATTACCCAAAACAGTAGTAGAGCAATTGGGGGAATATCCAGCAGTGGAACATTAACCATCAGCAATAGCCAAATCAGCAATAATAGTGCTAGTTATTCTCATGGAGGCATAAGTAATACAGGTAATGGTACTATTAATAATGTAATCTTTGAAGAAAATTTTAGTGGAGGAGGAGCAGGAGGACTGGGAAATGGTGGCACAATCAATATCACTGGGAGCCAATTCTTAAATAATAGTGGGACAGGTATTGGTTCTCATGGTGGAATTTTTAATGGTAGTCAGATGATTCTCATCCAGAGTACGGTTACAGGTAATACATCTAATATAGGAACAGGAGGAATAGCTAACAGAGCAAATCTCACTATTATTGATACAACTATTGCAGAGAATATAGGTAATCAAGCAGGGGGTATCTATAATAGAGACCAGAATCTAATAATTGCTAATAGTGCGATTATTAATAATACAGGTAAAACTGGTGGATTATTCAATCGCAATACTTATGGAAGTGGAACTACTACTCTGACCAATGTTACTATTTCGGGAAACTCAGCAACCCTTGAAGCAGGAGGGATATTTAACTTCAGAGGAACTATAACCATCAATAATAGTACTATCACCAATAATACTGCTCGTAGCAATGTAGGTGCAGGAATATTAAGCGCAGGAAGGACTATAGTAGGTAATAGTATTATAGCAGGAAATTTACCTAGTGATGGAGAAACCATCATCAATGTAGATGGAGAAATCTACGAAAGTTTAGGTGGTAACATAATTGGTACAGGACGTGAGATAGATGCTTTTACCGCAACCAGGGATAGAACAGGTGTTCTCCAACGTAATTTAGGACTCGAACCCCTAGGGGATAACGGTGGTTCTACCCTGACTCATAACCTTTCACCCAATAGTCTAGCTTTAGATAATGGTGTTGATAGTATTCTTCCCCAAGATTTCCTAGATTTGAATAATAATCGCGATTTTACCGAGCCTCTTCCCGTGGATCAGCGTGGTTTTCCCCGTATCTCTGGTTCTAGAGTAGATGCAGGAGCATTAGAGGTAGTTGGACCTATTATCGGGACAAATCGTGACGATTTCTTAGTAGGAACAGACGCTAACGATACTATCGAAGGTTTAGGAGGTAACGATACCTTACGAGGGTTCAACGGTGATGATAGTCTTGATGGAGGTCGCGGTAATGACTTACTTGAAGGTGGACCTGGTGACGATACCCTTAGAGGAGGACTAGGTAACGATACCCTAGAAGGTGGTCGCGGGAGAGATTTACTCTTCGGTGGACCTGGTAACGCTATTTTAATAGGAGGACCTGGTAATGATACTCTCGTGGGTGGACCTGGTAGAGACAGATTCCAATTTAATAACTATAGAGAGGGAGTAGATACCATTGCTGATTTTAATCCTCGAGCTGATTTTATTACCGTTTCTCGTCGTGGTTTTGGTAATGATTTATCTAGAGGTTTTCTTCCTGAGGAACAATTCTTAAGTGTATCTCGTTTTACCCAACTTGACGATAGTTTTGATTTAGGTTTTATTTATGCAGAAAGTATCGGGAGACTAGCTTTCATCGATCGCGAGAATAATATTCCCTTGACTCAGTTAGCTGTTTTGCGCAATGAACCTGATTTAACCGCTAGTAATATTATCGTTTTCTAGATAAATCCTAATTTATACTTAGTGCGAGCATCTTGCTCTCTTATTCTTTGGAAAGAACTTTTCCTCAACCAAAGTTAGCCTAAAAATACTGGTGCAAGATTTGAGTATTAGGTATCAGGTGTTATTCCAAATGCACAAATGCACAAAAAATAATTAATTCTTAATTCTTGATTTTAACCCCTTTCCTCTTCTTTCCTAGTCCACAGGGTGTAATTTCGCTAACTTGGGATCGATGATTTTTTGACCTATTCCAGAAAATTTAATCGCTAGAGTCACTTTTTTTCCTGACCCAAAAATATGTGTAATTACACCTTGACCAAAACTAGGATGAATTAGGCGATCGCCTACTGACCAGTTTAGCTTACTTTCGGTCGCTTTAACTTTACTAGTTTTAGTGTTTCTCCCTGTAATTAACTCTTCGGGAAGTTCATCTAAAAATTGAGATGGTTGTGCTATTTCTGTCCTGCCCCAGAGATTACGTTCGCGGGTATAACTTAAAAATAAGCGTTCTTTAGCTCTAGTCACTCCTACATAACATAAGCGTCGCTCTTCTTCTAGTTGTAGAGGATCTTTTAAACTACGATTATGGGGAAATAAACCCTGTTCTAAACCTACTAAAAAGACTACGGTAAATTCTAAACCCTTGGCTGAATGTATCGTCATCAAGGATACCGCTTCTTCACCTTCGCGGAGATTATCCAAGTCAGACGCTAAAGAAGCGTTAGCGATAAATCCTTCTAAACTATTATCCTCATTATTTTCTTGATATTGTTGAATCGCGTTATAAAGTTCGTTTAAATTTTCCAGACGAGTATCTGCTTCTTCTGTATTTTGTTTTTGTAAATCCAAGATATAACCAGAATCTGCTAAGATACCGTTGAGAATTTCTGTAGCTGGTAAATCGGTTAACTGTTGTTGATACTTAATAATTATTCTGGCAAATTCATTTACCCCTTTACTACTCCTTCCCGCTAAACTATTGACAGAGGTTTCATCTGCTAAAATTTGCCATAATGGGATACCTAATTCTGTTGCAGCTAGTAAGAGTGAATCAATGGTTTTTTGACCTATTCCCCGTCTTGGTGTATTAATCACTCTCAATAAACTTACTGTGTCAGAGGGATTGGCAATAATTCGTAAATAGGCGATCGCGTCTTTAATTTCTTTGCGATCGTAAAATCGCATTCCTCCAATTACCCGATAGGGAATACCCGCACCAATTAATATTTCTTCAAAAGAACGAGATTGAGCATTTATCCGATAAAGAATCGCAAAATCTCCCCAATTTAACTCAGGATTTTTTTGCTTTAATTGATTAATTTGTTGAATGACAAAATCAGCTTCTCTTTGCTCATTAGCTGCTTTATAACAATATATCTTCTCTCCACTTCCCCTAGTCGCTTTCAAAACTTTATCAATTCTTTGGCTATTATTTTCAATCAATTTATTAGCTGCTTCTAGGATGTTTTCTTGAGAACGATAGTTTTCTTCTAACTTAACCATAGTTTCGCTTATTTCTGGTTTTAAACCATCCCCAAAGTCTTCTTGAAAATCCAGAAGAATAGTAAAGTCAGCCATCCTAAAAGAATAGATAGATTGATCAGCGTCTCCTACCACAAAAATAGACCGATTTTGCCAAGATAATTGACTTTTTTCTCTTTCTCCATTAGTAGCTAACAGACTGATTAACTCGTATTGAGTGCGGTTAGTATCTTGATATTCATCTACTAGGATATGTTTAAATTGACTATGCCAATAACCTAAAATAGACTCATTCTGTTGAAATAACTTAACGGGAACTAAGATTAAATCATCGAAATCTAACCCATTATTAGCAGCTAATTCTGTTTGATAATTCTCATAGATTTCTGCTATTACTTTCCCGCGATAGTCAGTATTTTCTTGTAAATATTCTTGGGGAGATAAACCCAAATTTTTAGCGTTACTGATTTGATAGCGAACCTGACGTGGGTCAAATTTTTTATCATCTAAATTAAGTTTTTTAGTAACTATACTTTTAATTAAACTTTGGACGTCTGATTCATCAAATATCGAAAAATTCTTATTCCATTGTCTGCCTTTTTGGTCTTGATATTTATTAATATCATAACGTAAAATTCGCGCAAAAATACTATGAAAAGTTCCTATCCAGAGATGTTTAGTAATGTTATGATAAACCTTAGAACGTATTTTAACTTGATCTTCTGCTGGTAATAATTCCCAAGGTGTTTGTTGAGTTTTTTGAGCGATTGTTTGAGCAAAAATCAACTCTAAACGCGCTTTCATTTCCCTAGCTGCTTTATTAGTAAAAGTCACAGCTAAAATATTTTCAGGACTAACTTGGTGTTCTTGGATTAAATGCGCTATTCTGTAAGTTAAAGCCCTCGTTTTCCCTGATCCCGCTCCCGCTACTACGAGTAAAGGTCCACAAAAATGTTTGACTGCTTTGTTTTGTGAGGGGTTAAGACGACTGTAAATATCATTCATTGGACAAATATTAAGAAAAAGTTATAACTAATCTGATTATTGTTAATCTAAGTTAACTTATTTAACTAAGTAATTATGCTTATTTTTAAACAAGTAAAAGATGCAGAAATTGAGTAGAGAGGAATTATTAGTACAATATTCTCAAGGAAGAAGACAATTTCAACAAGTTAACTTACAACAAGTAGAGTTATTTGAAGCCAATCTCAAGGATATAGACTTGAGTCAGAGCAATTTAACTCAAACTTACTTACCCTATGCTAACCTAGCTCAAGCCAATTTAGTACAAACTAATTTAGAAAGAGTCCAATTAGATAATGCTTCTCTCTATCAAGCTAATTTAACAGGGGCTAATTTAAGCCGTGGGAGTCTTTCCCGAGCTAATCTTCGTTACGCTAATTTACAGGGGGTTAGTTTAAGATTAGCTAATTTAATTGAAGCTGATTTAACTGAAGCTGACTTAACGGGAGCTGATTTAACTGGGGCTAACCTTAGTCGAGCTAAACTCAATAATGCTAAATTATCCTCGACTATTTTAAAAGGGGCTAATTTATCTGGAGCTAAAAACATGGATTTAACCGAAGGGGTTATGGATGCTCAAACCGTATATCCCGATGGGTTAAGACATTTTTCCCGATAATAAGTTAAAATTTGTTGTAATAAGGTAGTATCTAAATCCGAGGGATACTCCAGTAACAATCCACCAACTTGACTCTGGTAATAATCAAAAACAGTGTCTAGTTGGGGGAGTATAGTAACTTTTACACCATCTATTTGACTGAGATGAGCGGCTATTTCCCGATAGACTGCTAAAGGAAGGTTAGGATAGGTTACGGTTTGTTGTGTGGTCAATGTAGTAGCTTGCATGAATGCTCCTATGATGAGGTTGAGGGTTCAGTGTTACCAACAGGTCTGCGTACTTCTACTCCTGATTGCTCAAATACAACAAACATATTTCTATTATCTCCTTCTTCGATTCTCTTCACGAGAACTTCTCCATTAGAGACGTATTGACCTAATTCTACGTAGCGAGTAAAATTCTCTCTTGGTGCTGTGAGGATAATTTGCACCGTATCCCCTAAAGTGACTATACCGCTAACTACTACGGATCTAGCTAATTCTAGATTAGGCTCTGTTTCCCCTTCTGAGGTTGGGGTTTGATTACCTTCAGGGGGTAGAACTCCCTCAGGTGGTGGCTCAGGTAGATTTGATACATCCCCTCCTTCTGTGGGGATTTGGTCTTCAGTTATCGTAACTACTGGTGTAGGAGCAAGTGAAGCAAAGGGGTTACTAACACCTCTAGCAATTCCTTCAACTCTGGTTTCAGGATTAGTGGGGGGTATTAAACCAGATACAGCTACTCTTTCGCTGGTTTCTTCGACAATTTCAGCTTCGGGTTGAGCTTCTGGTTGAGGTTGTTCTGCGGGTGGGGGTATGGGAATATCTGCTGTCTCGTTATTAGAAGAGGGAGCACAACTTCCTATCCCAAGACCGATTAAAACTATGATTAAGCTTAGCCATGTTTTGCTCATACCGCAACCTTTTGCTTATTACCACTAATTAAAGTTTAATATTAATTGGCGCTGAGGATCAAGTAGAAAACCTACTCTTGACCCATTAAATTTTTCAGAGAGTTTAAACCCTTCTTCATATGACGAGAAACAGTGATAACGCTTATTCCTAGACGCTCTGCGGTTTCTTTTTGGGTTAAATCGTATAAAAAGACGAATTCTAAGACATTACGGGTTTTTTCTTCGAGATCATTTAAAGCGCTTTGCAGACGGATTTTATCTTCTTGTGCTAGTTGGAAACTGCGATACTCAGCATCAGGAACTAAATCAACTAGAGTAGTTGAGTTGTCTTCGTTATCATTGACAGTAGCGTCTAGACTGATGGGATCTCTATTTTGATGAGCTAGTTTAATTTCGCGCCATTCTTGTTGGGAGATTTCGAGAATTTGGGCGATTTCAGAGTCTAAGGGAATACGATTATATTGTTTTTGAAAATTTTTAGTGGCGGTAGCTGCTTGTTGTCCTAATTCTAACCAACGACGAGGAATTTTAACAGAATGGTTTTTATCTCGGAGGTAGTGTTGAATTTCTCCTCTGATATAGGGTATAGCAAATGAGCTAAAGGCGTAACCTTTTTCTAGATCAAATTTTTCGATCGCTCTGAGTAATCCTAGACAACCTACCTGTAACAAATCTTCATAACTTTCGTGATATTGGTTAATCCAGTTATATACTTCTTTTTTAACTAACCCAAAATTAAGGTGCATAATTTTGTTACGTAACTCTAGATCACCCGAAGCGCGGTAATCTTGGAATAGACGCAAACATTCTAGTTTTAAATTGTTATTGACTTTTTGAGTCGTAGAAGTGGACATGGACGAGTTCCTCTTGTTTCTGCTACCAGAATTGATCCTAACGATTAGCATAAGATTTCAAGATCAACTTTAACAACAGCGTTTTTACCATTGCTCATCTTTCTTTACAAAAGAATTTTACTGGTTTTTACTGAAGTTTTTAAACCTATAATATAATCGCAATTGTACCTAGATAAAAAGATATGGCAAAATATAACGTATATGGTATCGGTAATGCTCTAGTGGATATGGAGTTTGAGGTAGATACCGCCATGCTGCAGAAACTAAAGATTGACAAAGGGGTTATGACTCTGATGGATGAAGCCCATCAAGCAGAAATTGTGCAAACATTACAAGACTATGCTTGTAAAAAAAGTTGCGGTGGCTCAGCAGCTAATACCATGGTAGCAATTAGTCAATTAGGGGGAACTGGTTTTTATTCCTGTAAAGTGGCTAATGATGAGACGGGCAATTTTTATTTACAAGATTTAATCGCTTGTGGTGTAGATACCAATGTTCATAATGGCACTCCTGGAATTACGGGTAAGTGTATAGTTTTGGTGACTCCTGATGCTGATCGCACTATGGGGACTTTTTTAGGGATTAGTGGTAGTTTATCAGAACAGGAATTGGTTACGGAGGCTTTATCTGATTCAGAATATTTATATCTCGAAGGGTATCTAGTAACTTCACCTACAGGGAAAGCAGCCGCGATTAAAGCCAGAGAATTAGCTCAAAGTAAGGGGGTGAAAACTTCTTTATCTCTTTCTGATGCTAATATGACGGAATTTTTTGCTGATGGTTTGTTAGAAATGATCGGACCTGGATTAGATTTTATCTTTGCTAATGAAACAGAAGCACTGAAAATGGCTAAAACTGAGGATCTTAATCAAGCGATCGCTCATTTAAAAACTCTAACTAAAGGTTTTGCCATTACCCAAGGTGCTGAGGGTTCGTTAATTTTTGATGGGGAAAAACTTCACGAAATAAAAGCAATCAAAGTAAAAGCTGTAGATACTGTAGGTGCCGGAGATATGTACGCCGGAGCTTTTCTCTATGGAATTACCCATGGTTTTAGTTATCCTGATGCGGGTAATTTAGCTTCTCAAGCAGCTGGATTAGTAGTTAGTCAATTTGGCGCGAGATCTGCTACAGCTGAACTTAAAAATCTCCTGAAGTAAATGTCTTTTAAACCTCTACCACAGATTATTCAAAGTCTAGAAGCACAACCAGAATGGGAATCTATTCGACTTTATCGTCGTTTGGTGGAGTCTTGGGGTCAAATTGTTGACCCCTTGGTAGCGCAACATAGTCGCCCTGTCTCTCTAACTCGTCGGGTTCTCTGGGTGGCTACCGCTAATTCTGTTTGGGCGCAAACTTTGACTTTTCAACGTTATCAGATTCTGCAAAAGTTAAATATTCTTCTCCCCGATACTGTCAAGGATTTGCGCTTTAATACGGTTAATTGGGTGAAAAAACAGACTGTAGTTAAGCAGGAGGTTGAGTCAACCAAGATTGAACACCAACTAACTATCTGTCCTCGCTGCCATTGTCATACTCCTGTTGCTGAGTTAGAGCGTTGGTCTGTTTGTGCTTTTTGTATCGCTCGTGAGTGGAGTAAAAGTAGGGAGTAGGGTGTCGGGTGTAGGGGAGCATGATATATAGGAATAATAGCACCTAAAACCTAAAACCTAATGTGCTAAAATAATCTGTTTAGCGTGATTAGCCAAGAAAATATGCCTAGTTTAGGTGTCAATATAGACCATATCGCTACTATTAGACAAGCCCGACGTACCGTAGAGCCAGATCCCGTTACTGCTGCTGTGTTAGCAGAACTTGGGGGAGCTGATGGCATTACGGTACATTTACGGGAGGATCGCCGTCATATTCAAGATCGCGATGTTCGTATTCTAAGAGAAACGGTACGTACTCATTTAAATTTGGAAATGGCCCCAACTCCAGAAATGGTGAGCATCGCTTTGTCTATTAAACCAGATTATGTTACTCTAGTACCCGAAAAGCGAGAGGAGATTACTACTGAAGGTGGAATCGACCTGTTGAGCAATTTTGAGCGTTTTACTGAGATTGTCGATAAGTTACAAAGCGGGGGAATACCTGTTAGTTGGTTTATTGATGCAGATACAGCCCAAATTGAGACAGCAGCTAAAACTCAGGCTCAATTTATCGAATTACATACGGGTAAATACGCTGAAGCTCAATCAGAAATAACTCGTCAACAAGAGTTAGAAGTGTTGCGCTTAGGTTGTGAACAGGCGATCGCTCAAGGATTGCGGATTAATGTAGGACATGGTTTGACCTATAATAATGTTTATCCCGTTGCTTGTTTAAGGGGTGTTGAAGAGCTTAATATCGGTCATACCATCATTAGTCGTGCGGTTTTCGTTGGTATAGAGCGAGCTGTACGAGACATGAAACTTGCTATCAAAGGACAATTATAAGGAAATTATGACGACATATTATTACGTTTTAGCGAGCCAAAAGTTTTTACTAGAAGAAGAGCCCTTAGATGAGGTATTACAGGAGCGTATCCGTAATTACCAAGAACAAAATAAAGAGATAGACTTTTGGGTAGTGACTCAACCTGCTTTTCTAGAAGCTCCCGAATTCGCCGAAATTAAAGCTAAAGTCCCCCGAGAGTCAGCAGCGATCGTCTCGACTAATTCTACCTTTATTACTTGGCTTAAATTGCGGTTAGAATTTGTGATAACGGGTGAGTTTGACGCTCCCTCGGAAACTATCCCTGACCCGTTAGCTTCTCTATCTACTACAAGTTAAACTATGGGCAGAGCCACAAAAGCGATAAAAATACCTAGGGCTAAACCCACAAAGACTTGAAAGGGTGTATGTCCTAGTAATTCTCTCAGCTTTTCTTCGTCAAACTGTTTACCATCTTTTAAGAAATTATCCAACATTTGGTTGATAACGCGGGCTTGTTTACCCGCAGCTTGACGAATACCCGCTGCATCATACATGACAATCACAGCGAATAAACAGGCGATCGCAAATTCGGTAGATGACCACCCTGTTAATATGCCTACGGATGTAGCTAAACCTCCCACTAAAGCTGAGTGAGCACTAGGCATACCCCCAGTAGTAAACAAGTACGTTATAGTAACCTTACCATTTCTAATTAACTCAATCAGCACTTTTAAAACTTGAGCTGATACACAGGCGATTAGAGAGACTAATAAGACCTGATTGTCAAAGATGGTAGCGAATTCCTCCATATTAGCTGTTAATTTTTACGAGTAATAATGTAATTAGCGATCGCTTTTAAAGGCTCACCTTTAATCCCATAGGGCTTCAATTGCTCGATGGCTACGTCTATGAGTTCTTGGGCTTGTTTTCGAGAAGCTTCTAAACCCCATAATCGAGGGTAAGTAATTTTTTGAGCTTTGAGGTCTTTACCTGCGGTTTTACCTAATTCTTCCCCTGTAGCCGTAATATCGAGAATATCATCGATGATTTGAAAAGCTAGACCAATATTTTGAGCGTATTTAGCTAAACCTTCTAAATCTTCTTTAGTTGCTCCTGCGAGTACTGCACCTGAGAGTACACAAGCTTCTAACAAAGCGCCGGTTTTATGAGTATGAATAAAGGTGAGAGTTTCTGCGGAAATATCGTTTTTCCCTTCTGACTCTAAATCCAAAACTTGACCACCTACTAACCCTTCTGCACCTACTGCGTGACTCAGATAAGTAATTACCTGTAAAAGTCTTTCTGGGGGTACGTCTTGAGTTTGAGTCGCCACGTATTCAAAAGCATAAGCTAAAAGACCATCTCCTGCCAAAATCGCGATATCATCGCCATAGACTTTGTGATTAGTGAGTTTACCGCGACGATAATCGTCATTATCCATAGCGGGTAAATCATCGTGGATCAGAGACATAGTGTGAATCATTTCTAAAGCGCAGGCTGTAGGTAAAGCCATGGCTGTAGTCCCTCCTAAGAGTTCACAAGTTGCTAGACAGAGAATCGGACGCAAACGTTTACCTCCTGCTAACAGAGAGTAACGCATTGCTTCATAGATTTTTTCTGGTTTACGGATAGAGAGTGAGCGGTCTAAAGCTGCTTCGACAATGCTTTTTTGGGATTCTAAATAAGTTTTTAAGTCAAATTGGGAGTTGAGATTATCAGCTAGTATTTCGTTCGCTTTGACCATAATATAATGCCTGTGACCAACCGATTGCTGTTATTATTTTACAGGTATTGGGTAATTTTAGCTTAATCCTGAGAAGCCTCACACTTTATTTTTAAAAAATAAGTGTGAGATGAATCGCTTTTTTATTGTACAATAAAAGGAGTTCAACAAAGCTTAAAATGCTGGTTGAACCGAAAAACTGGGGATGGGTATCGCCTCAGTATAAAACGACCAATTCTTTAATAGGAAAGGTAAGAAGCCTACATCATAATCTTTGATTTGGTGTAGGATTATGTCACCTTAGACTAAAACATACTGTTGATTAAATCCTGATAGTGTTGAGTAACTACAGGTCTTTTAATCTTAAGGGTTTGAGTCATCATGCCATTTTCTTGAGAAAAGGGTTCTAGGATCAAACTAAAAACACCAATGCGATCGTCGATGCGATAACCTGGACGATTTTGTACCTCACGATTTAATTCACGACGGAATAAGTCTTTCACTACTTGTTGATTGATAATATCTGTATTCGGTTGACTAAAATCTAAATCCAGATTAGAAGCGATCGCCCATGTTGCTAAAGCCTCTAAATTAGGGACAATCAGTGCACCCAAACAACGTTGATCTTGTCCAACTAACATAATTTGGTCTATATAGGTACTGCGTAAACAAGCATCTTCTATGGGTTGGGGTTCGATATTTTCCCCATTAGTTAAGACTATGGTATCTTTAGCTCTACCTGTGAGCACTAGATCCTGTTCTTTAGTTACCCATCCTAAATCTCCCGTATCAAACCAACCTTGATCATCAATTACTTTAGCCGTTGCTTCAGGTAGTTTATAGTAGCCTTGCATAACTTGAGAACCACGCACCAAGACTAAACCCCTTTCTCCTTGGGGTAAATCTGCTTTAGTTTCGGGATTAACGATGCGGATAGCTGTCTCTGGTAGAGGACGTCCTGAAGATCCTCTCAAATTATGTGTTAAAACACGAGCATTAGTGACGGGAGAGGTTTCGGTGAGTCCATATCCTACTAATAGAGGAATATTGACAATTTCGTAGAAGTTTTCTAGGTGCATAGCTAGAGATCCACCTCCACTGATCAGGGTTTTTAGTTTTCCACCTACCCCTTGGCGGATTTTGGCATAAACTAGTTTATCTGCTAATTTGTGCAAGGGTGCAAGCAAAATAGCTTGTATTCTAGCTAAGAGTTTTTGACTTTTACTAGAGTTAAGATGTTCTAAACTCAATCCATTAGCGATACGACGATTAAGAAGATAACGTTGAGAAATAGCTAGACAATTGTTAACGATACGTTGTTTTTTAGCTGGTTGTTCCCTAAATTGTTTTTGTATCCCTTCGTAGATTGATTCCCAGAGTCTGGGAACTCCTACCATATAGTTAGGTTGATAGTCTTTGAGGTCTTTTTTAAAGTTACGGATATTGGTATAGATTTGAGTACAACCTCGGGATAAGAGAAAGTATTCTGCAGCGCGTTCATAAGAATGCCAACTCGGTAATATACTTAAAACTGTTTCTCCTGGTTGTGGTTGAATAATGGTTTCTAAGTATTGAACTTGATGTAATAAATTACCGTGAGATAACATTACTCCTTTGGGTTTACCCGTAGTTCCTGAAGTGTAGATAAGTGTAGCGAGGGTTTCTGGGGTTTGTTCTACTGTTTGGCGGGTTGATTTAGCCCCTATATCCATTAATTGGTTAAAATTAAGGGGTTTGATTGGGTTTTCTGTGGTTATTATTTCATCAGAGAGTAGGATAATTCTGCTTATTGGTAAATCTGCTAAACCTGACTCAATCTTATTGAAGGTTTTTTGGTTTTCAACTATTAAAGTCGTACTATCGCTATTAGCTAGAATATAAAGTAGTTCTTGTTGTTCGGCTTGACTAGACCTAACTACGTTGACTCCTCCGGCGGTCATAATTCCTTGGTCAGCTATGAACCAACGAGGACTATTATCAGCGATTAGGGCGATTTTATCTCTCGGTTGTATGCCTAAAGCTTGTAAACCTGCGGCAAAGGTTTTAATCTGTGTGTTTAATTCTCGATAAGTTATGCTGACTTGGGGATGACTATGAGGATCTAACAGAGCAATGATATCCCCAAAACTGGCTGTTAGATCCCAAATCTGCGCTAATGATTGAATGTTTTGATAGTTATTGGTTGTTTTCACGGTAGATGGGCTAGCTAGAGTTAATATATCCTCATTCTACCGTTTAGTCATTCTTAATTTTAGGCTGCAGTTAGTACCTCTTCAAATTGTTTAGGACTCTCAAAAATCTCTAAGGATTGATCTAGTTGAGTTAATTCAAAGATCATCTTGACACTAGGATTGAGAGAACAGATACTGAAACGTTTACCTAATTCTTTAGCTAAACGATAAGCGGATACTAAACACATCAACCCTGCACTATCTAAAAACTCTACTTTACTCATATCTACTAAAATAGCTTTTTGACTTGGGGAAGAGACAGAGGATAAAGATTGACTTAGTTGCTGTTGAAAGATAGCAGCGTTAGCAGCGCATAGGTATCCTTCTGGTGCTAAACTCAGAAAGTCTGCCTTAGTTAATATGCTCCTCATCACTTTTTCCATCCTTAATTTCTAATGATTTATTGTATTTAGTCTAGTTGCTCGTAACAGGTATAGTAATTTGTTAATTATTATAAAGATAAGTTATCACAAGTCAAGTTAAAATAGCTACCATTTGTAAGTATTGCCACTGATAAAATAGTTCGCTACTCGGTTTGAGCGATCGCGCTGAGGATTTGTTTAGTGATTTTGGGTTAATATAGGGCGGAGCATGACATCTTCCACATTGAGCATTTTCTAATTAACTTTTAGCTTAACCGCGAGAAGCCTCAAGCTTTATTTTCTCAAATAAGCGTGAGA
>RECR01000060.1 GCA_007693955.1 Gloeocapsa sp. DLM2.Bin57 | reverse complement strand
CCCCTTAGATTTAGCTAGCAGCGAAAGCGCTCCTGCAATCAAAGGTTAAGTTTAAATAATAATAAAAAAATGCTCTCCTAACTCAGGGGGGCTTTTTTTTTGTTAAGATATATTAAAGCTCAGCGAAAAGATGTTAAAATAACCATGCTCTATATCTTTTAGGCTTAGCTGGGTCTGAAAAAGATTAACAAAACTATAAAATTACAGGTTTAGTTATGGCTCAACTTTCTGGTGCTTCAGATGTTCCCGATATGGGGCGTCGCCAATTCATGAACTTATTAACCTTTGGAACGGTAACAGGAGTAGCTTTAGGCGCACTCTATCCAGTGGTTAAATATTTTATTCCTCCTTCTAGCGGTGGAGCAGGTGGTGGTGTAACCGCTAAAGATGCTCTAGGTGATGACGTGATTGTCAGTAATTTTCTAGCTACTCATAACCCAGGCGATCGCGTTTTAGCCCAAGGTTTAAAAGGAGACCCCACCTATTTAGTAGTTAAAGAAGACAAAACCCTCTCTAATTACGCTCTCAACGCAGTATGTACCCACTTAGGTTGTGTTGTACCTTGGAACGCTAGCGAAGATAAATTTATCTGTCCTTGTCACGGATCACAATATGATGCAACTGGTAAAGTAGTCAGAGGACCGGCGCCTTTATCCCTAGCTTTAGTCAATGCTGAAGTTACCGAAGATGATAAAGTAGTCTTTACCAATTGGACAGATACCGATTTTCGTACCAATGAAGCTCCCTGGTGGGCTTAAAACCACATTACTAAGGTAATTTAAGCAACAATGAAAATGTCTGATCTTCTCGCAATGAGTCGTAGAGTAGTTTTAACCCTGCTTCTCACCATTGCTCTATTATTTACCTCCGATGTCATCCTACCTAATGCAGCCCATGCTTACCCATTTTGGGCGCAACAAACCGCACCAGAAACCCCTAGAGAAGCTACAGGAAGAATTGTCTGTGCTAACTGTCATTTAGCAGCTAAACCAGCAGAAGTAGAAATACCTCAATCAGTACTTCCTAACAGTGTCTTTGAAGCTGTGGTAAAAATTCCCTACGATTTAAACACTCAGCAGGTACTCGGTGATGGTTCAAAAGGTGGTTTAAACGTAGGAGCTGTCTTAATGTTACCAGAAGGCTTTAAAATCGCTCCTCCCGATCGCATTCCTGAAGAATTACAAGAAAAAGTCGGTGGCGTCTATTTCCAACCCTATCGCGAAGACCAAGAAAACGTTGTCCTCGTTGGACCTTTACCTGGTGAACAATATCAAGAAATCGTCTTCCCTGTACTTTCTCCTGACCCCTCCCAGGATAAAAATATTAAGTTTGGTAAATACGCTGTTCATCTAGGTGCTAATCGTGGACGTGGTCAACTTTATCCTACAGGTGAAGCTAGTAATAATACGGTTTACAACGCCTCTGCAACTGGTACAATCAGTGCGATTACTGCTCAAGCAGCTGGTGGTTATGAAGTTACCATCAATACAGAAGATACATCTGTAGTTAACAAAATCCCCGCAGGTTTAGACTTAGTAGTTAGCGAAGGACAAGAGATTACAGCGGGTCAAGCTCTCACCAATAATCCTAACGTCGGTGGATTTGGTCAAAAAGATACAGAAATAGTCTTACAAAGTCCTAATCGTGTTCTCGGGTTAATTCTCTTTTTGGGAGGAATTATGCTAGCACAAATTATGCTAGTACTCAAGAAGAAACAAGTAGAAAAAGTTCAAGCAGCAGAAATGAATTTCTAGCTTTTGTCTTGAACAAGTTCATAAGTCAAGGATTAGGGTAAAATAAAGTTGAACCTCTAATTCTTGGCTTTATTTATTGGGTTAATTAATTATGACGATTTCTCAAGAGTTTAAAGATAAAATTAAAGCGGGAAAATTCAGAGAAGCACTGATTTTAGCTTTAAGTGAATCCATAGAATTAACAGTGACTACTTCTGTAGTTAATGATTTGACAGCGACAGAATCTGATACTTATATTAGTACCGAAGTTAATTTAGTAGAAGGTGAAATTACTAACTCAATTAGTAAGGATATTCTCGCTAATCCAGAACTATGTAAATTACATTTTGAGCAAGTTAAACAAGGACAAGAAATTATCTTTAATAATCTCAAAAGTTTTCAAACAATGTTAGGGTTTTTAGAGGAAGTTTCTGAGTCTCAATCTCCAGAATTACCAGAAAATAGCCCTAAGAGTTTACCATCTAAGGATAATTCTAATCATGACAGTGACTGAAGAATTTAAAATCGCGGTTAAAACAGGAAGATTAAAAGAGGCTTTTTTAATACTTTTAAGTCAAAGTTTTGCTGTAAGGATTACTACTAATATTGGGGAGGAAATACAGCTAGAAACCTCAATCAATGTAGTGGAAGGAAAAATCAATAATCAAATTGACCAGGCTTTTTTAAGTTATCCTCAACATAATTTAGTAGAAAAATTTCATTATGAGCAAGTTAATCTAGCCCCAGAATTACTTAGGGAATATGTCAAAAATTGGTACTATCTCTCTGAGTTTCTTTCTCAAGGAGAAAATATCAGCCCAACTCCAGCATTAAATCCAGATATAGAAGTTTTACCAGCTGAAACACCAGCTAAACAGGAAGAATGGTCAGAATTTCTCAACGAGGTAGAAACTATTGAGGTAGTCAATAAAGAGGAATCTGATAACGAGGATTGGGGAGATTGGATGGAAGAAGATGAGGATTGGCAAAATAATCAGTGAGTCAAGATAATTCTCTAGTTAGAAGTAATAAATTAGCTGAAAGTTTGCTAGAGGTAACAACTTTAGAAATCAAAACTATGGTTGTAGAAACAATTCCTGTGGAATCTTTTCACCCTTGGCAAATATATCAGGAAATTTATCAGTTATCGCCATCCCTTCTTCAACAACAGGGAATTTCTAACAGTTTAAGCGATTGCTATCTTCAACTACGTCAACAATTAGCTGTAGAATACTCTCTAGTCACCCGAATCAGAGAACTTCCCGGGCCCGAAGAATTAGTTAACTCCCCCCTATTCGAGGAAAAACCGAGATTTGTAGCTAAATTACGTCAATTAGGCATAAACAAACATATTTTAGACCAAAATCAGGCTATTTACGCTCAAACCATCCTAGAATTAGAAGGCAATATCACCAACAGGTATAATCAAACCCTTCTTAACCATCCCCAACGAGACATAATTCTCAGCCTACATTCTCAAGGAGTAAACGCAGCTACCCAACAATGGCAACGGATTATTCAATTAATCACCAAGATTTTATGTTAACTCCTGACAATCTTAACCACCATTGGGCAACAATTATGGTGACAACCCTGAGTAAATTAGGGCTAAAAATCGCTGTAATTAGTCCTGGATCTCGTTCCACCCCTTTGACTCTGGCTTTAGCTAGGGATAAAAGTATAGAAACACTTGTAGTGCTTGACGAACGTTCCGCGGCTTTTTTGGCTTTAGGAATGGCTAAACGCCAACAAATACCCGTAGCATTAATATGTACTTCAGGAACAGCAGGAGCTAATTTTTATCCCGCTATTATCGAAGCTAAGTATAGTCAAGTACCCCTATTAGTCTTAACCGCCGATCGCCCTAAAGAGTTACAAGATTGTCATGCAGGTCAAACTATCGACCAAGTTAGATTATATAGTAATTATCCCAATTGGCAAACAGAATTAGCCATCCCCCAAGCCGATTTATTCTTATATAGTTATCTACGAGAAACTCTGGTACAAGCTTGGCGACGTTGTCTGTTACCTACTCCTGGAGTAGTTCATCTCAATTGTCCATTTCGTGAACCTTTAACCCCTGTAAGTCTAAATAGTTCCCCAGAATTACCCGCGGATTTTTGGCAGAATCTCTCAGGTGATCAACAATTACCCCCGAGAACATTTTCTCTCCCCTCAGATTGGCTGAATTGTGAAGAAGGAATCATTATCGCAGGTTTAGCGACACCTTCTAACCCCCAAGGATATTGTCAGGCGATCGCTCGTTTATCTCGTTGTTTAGGTTGGGTAGTTTTAGCAGAAGCTTTATCACCTTTACGCAATTATGCAGGGATTAACCCCTATTTAATTTCTACCTATGATTTTCTCTTACGTTCCCCCGATTTAGCCCAAAAACTCACCCCTAAGCTAGTTATTCAATTAGGAGAACTTCCTACTAGTAAAATCTTACGTCAATGGTTAACTCAAACAGCAGCTACGCGCTGGATAATCAGTAGCAGTGGTGAAAATTTCGATCCTCTCCATGGTAAGACTATTTATCTTTCAGGGGAGATTACGGAATTATCCATACCAACAACAGTAAAATCTGACTCTGCTTATAGACAATTATGGTGTAATAATGAAAAGAAAGCTAGAGAATATCTAGATAACAGTTTAGCTAGTGAACAGGGATTTTTTGAAGGTAAAGCATCTTGGTTACTATCTCAACACTTACCACCAAAAACCCCCATTTTCCTAGCTAGCAGTATGTCTGTTCGTTATGCGGAATTCTTCTGGAAACCAGGAGATAGAGAAATTATACCCTATTTTAACCGTGGTGCTAATGGTATCGATGGTACTTTAAGTACCGCTTTAGGGATGGCTTATGGTCAACAAAGTGCTATTTTACTCACAGGAGATTTAGCCTTATTACACGATACCAATGGTTTTTTATTTAGCAATAAATTTAAAGGTCATTTAACCATTGTACTGATTAATAATCAAGGAGGAGGTATTTTTAATCACTTACCTATTGCTCAATTTACCGATTATTTTGCAGAATTTTTCGCTACTCCCCAAGCTATAGATTTTGGGACTTTATGTCAAACCTATCAAGTTCAACACCATTTGATTACTAGTTGGTCAGAGTTTATTAACTTATTAAATCCCCTTCCCTGTGAAGGTATTCGTGTTTTAGAATTAAACTGCGATCGCTTTTTAGATAGTCTTTGGTTAGCTTTAAGAGTTAAGTCTGAGTTGTTAGAAACTGATATTTTCGGTAATAGCACCCTTTAAAATTTTATTGCTGAGGAGAATTTGCTATACTTTATAATACTCTTTCTCAAGTGTTTTTGTCTCTAAAGAAATTGTCTCTATCTCATTAATATTACTAGTGGCTAGGATTACTAAACCATATTTTCGCTAATTTCAAACTCAATTTGTATATCATAAAAACAATAGTACTTTTAAATCAGATTATGGTCACTCAACCTTTAAGAGAAACCCCTTCTCTTATTCCTCCTCAAATTACCACTTTACCAGATCACACTCAATTACCTGATAATGATGATAACTTTGTGAAAAATTTTCAAGAACACCCTCAGAGTATCTTACTTACCGAAACTATCAACCCGATTCTGCAAAAAATACATCCAGACCGTTATTATTGTATTGGTCAAGATAGTGGTATTTATTGGCGACTTACTGAACCTGTTAACCGAGGTGTAGTAGCACCAGACTGGTTTTATGTTCCCAATGTTCCCCCTAGTTTAGACGGAAAACTGCGTCGTTCTTATGTTATGTGGCAAGAGATGGTCTCCCCTCTGATTGTGATCGAATTTGTCTCAGGGGATGGTAGTGAAGAAAGAGATAAAACCCCTTGGCGAGGGAAATTTTGGCTTTATGAACAGATTATTCACGCCGGTTATTATGCTATTTATGAGGTAGAATCGGCAAGTGTGGAAGTATATCAATCAGTAGCAAATAGTTATCAGTTAGTAAGTCCCAATGAAAGAGGACATTACCCTATGCCAGAAATGGGGGTAGAATTGGGAATTTGGCAAGGAATGTATCAAAATGTGGATTTACCCTGGTTGCGTTGGTGGGATAGTCAAGGTAATTTACTCTTAAATGGGGATGAACGCGCTGAACAGGAAAAACAACGCGCCGATAAATTAGCAGCTAAATTAAAAGAATTAGGAATTGAATTCGAGGAAATGTAAATTTTTATCTGCTTCAAAAGTGCGAACGCTTTTCTGATAGGTCTTAGAGTTAAACTGCGATCGCTGCCCAAACCAGGTATAAATTTCGACGCGGGAGAATGTCAATGGGAAAATGAACTAAACTAGAGATAAACCTAAGATGCAAGAAGTTATGACACAAACAACTCAAGCTCAACAATCAGGTATTCAACTCTCAGAAAACGCTCTCAAACATCTATTAATGTTAAAAGAACAACAAGGTAATCACGACCTCTGCTTGCGTGTAGGTGTGCGTCAAGGTGGTTGCTCGGGAATGTCCTATATGATGGATTTTGAAGATCTCAGTCAAGTTCGCGAAAATGACAAAGTCTTTGATTACGAAGGGTTTAAAATAATTTGTGATCCTAAAAGTCTTCTTTATCTCTATGGACTAGTGCTAGATTATAGTAACGCTCTCATTGGTGGAGGTTTCCAATTTACTAATCCTAACGCAGCTCAAACCTGTGGTTGTGGTAAGTCTTTTGGTGTTTAAATCTTGTTAGTATCGAGGCGCTTTTATAGCGCCTCTACAGCATTCTATGAAATATATAATTATTACGATTATCCTAGGGTTAAACACAACTCAAAGCGCATTATCTCTACCAGATCCAGAGGATATACCCGAAGAAGTCTTAAGGACAGAAATAGTCTTAGAAGGGCGATCGCCAATAGATGGTGAGCCAGTCACTTTAACAGAATATGTAGAATTACGAAACCAAATCAGTCAGAGTAGATTTCCCCCCAATTTAGACCCCGAAATCAGACATCAAGTATTTTTACTAGAATTACTCAAGTTTTTACGCATTTTTACACCATTATAATTAGGGAACTTTTAGGGAATGACTAGACAAGGACTGTATAATAATCATCAAGAAAAGTCAAAATATTTTATACTCTTGTGATAAACGGTGGTTTAATGTCTCCTACAGTTACTTATGAACAGGTTGCGCAAATTGTCAACAACTTGCATCAAGATCCCTTTGAAATATTAGGTAGTCATCCTCTAGAAGAAAACGGTCAAGTCAAAAGTTGGGTAGTAAGAGCTTATCTTCCCAAAGCTGAGACTGCTTTTGTTGTCTGTCCCGAGTTACGTAAAGAATACCCGATGACTGCGGTACATCATCCCCAATTTTTTGAATGTGTGATTCACACTCAGGAACTAAATAATTATCAGATTAGAATTAAGCAAGGAGAGCATGAAAGAGTAACATATGATCCATACGCGTTTAGCTCAGCCAAATTAACCGATTTTGATATACATTTATTTGCTGAAGGGAATCACCATAGAATCTACGAAAAACTAGGGGCCCACCTTATGGAAATAGGAGGAGTAAAAGGGGTTTACTTCGCTGTTTGGGCGCCTAATGCGCGTAACGTATCTATCCTAGGGGATTTTAATAGTTGGGATGGTAGAGAACACCAAATGCGTAAAAGAGGTAATGGTATTTGGGAATTATTTATTCCTAATCTAGTTATAGGTGAGTGTTACAAATACGAAATTAAAAACTACGAAGGTCATATTTACGAAAAATCAGATCCCTATGGTTTTGCTCAAGAAGTACGTCCTAAAACAGCCTCAATTGTGGTTGACTTAGATAGCTATAAATGGAATGACCAAGACTGGATGGAAACAAGACGTCATAATGATCCTTTAACCCAACCTATCTCAGTGTATGAATTACATCTAGGGTCATGGTTACACGCTTCTTCCGCTGAAAAAACCAAGTTATTAAGTGGAGAAAGTGAACCTGTCATTGTGGCTGATTTAAAACCAGATGCGCGTTTTCTGAGTTATTACGAACTAGCCGAAAAACTAATTCCCTACGTCAAAGAACTTGGCTACACTCATATAGAATTACTCCCCATAGCAGAACATCCCTATGATGGTTCTTGGGGTTATCAAGTTACTGGTTATTATGCCTCAACATCTCGTTATGGTAACCCTGAAGATTTTATGTACTTTGTGGATCAATGTCATCAACAAGGAATCGGTGTGATCGTAGATTGGGTACCTGGTCATTTTCCTAAAGATGGTCACGGGTTAGCCTTTTTTGATGGGACTCACCTTTACGAATACGCAGACTCACGCAAAGGGGAGCATAAAGAGTGGGGGACTTTGGTATTCAACTATGGACGTAACGAGGTACGTAACTTTTTAGTCGCTAATGCTCTTTTTTGGTTTGATAAATATCATATCGATGGAATTAGAGTGGATGCAGTTGCCTCTATGTTGTACCTAGACTATCAACGTAAACATGGTGAATGGGTTACTAATCAATACGGTGGTAGAGAAAACCTCGAAGCTGCTGACTTCCTCAGACAAGTTAATAACCTGATTTTTAGTTATTTCCCTGGAATCGTCTCTATAGCTGAAGAGTCAACCGCTTGGCCCATGGTTTCTTGGCCCACTTATGTAGGTGGTTTAGGTTTTAACCTGAAATGGAATATGGGTTGGATGCACGATATGCTAGATTACTTTAGCATGGACCCTTGGTTTCGCCAATTCCATCAAAACAATATTACCTTTAGTATGTGGTATAACCATAGCGAAAACTATATGTTAGCTCTTTCTCATGACGAGATTGTACATGGTAAGAGTAACATGATTGGCAAAATGCCTGGGGATGAATGGCAAAAATTTGCTAATGTTCGTTGTTTGTTTAGCTATATGTTTACTCACCCAGGTAAGAAAACCATGTTTATGAGTATGGAATTCGCCCAATGGAGTGAGTGGAATGTCTGGGGTGATTTAGAATGGCATTTATTGCAATATACTCCTCACCAACAGTTAAAAGAGTTTTTCGCTAGTCTCAATCGTTTATATAAGAGTCAACCTGCTTTATATACAGGTGATTTTGTTAAAGAAGGTTTCCAATGGATCGATTGTAGTGATAATCGTCATAGTGTGGTATCTTTTATCCGTCGCGACAAAGATTCTGATGATTTTGTGGTGGTGGTTTGTAACTTTACTCCTCAACCCCATAGTCATTATCGTGTAGGTGTACCAGTAGCAGGATTCTACACAGAGTTATTCAATAGTGATGCTAAAGAATATGGAGGTAGTAATATGGGTAATCTAGGGGGTAAGTGGACAGATGAATGGTCATTTCATAATTATCCTCAGTCTCTAGATTTGTGTTTACCTCCTTTAGGAGTGTTGGTACTCAAATTGGATACTAGCGATCAAAAGTAAATAGTAAAGATTGGGTTGTTTTGCTCTCAACCCAACTTTCTTTTAAATACACTAAGATAAGATGAGTTTTAGTAAAATTCTCAAAAAGTTACTTAAACAATGTGGATATACTATTTGTCGCAATAGTGATCTACCTTTTGGTTGGAATCTACAACAGGATATTAACAGAATTTCTCCTGATTTAAAGATTAAGACGATTTTTGATATAGGTGCAAATAAAGGACAAACAACCTTAAAATATCGCCAAATCTTTAATGAAGCTGATATCTATTCTTTTGAACCAGTTAAAGCAAGTTTTGCTCAATTACAGCAAAATACTAAATTATTATCTCAGATTTTTTGTTTTAATTTAGCGTTAGGAGCAAATAATGGTCAAGAAGAAATTTTAGCCGAAGGAACATCTGGCTCAAATTCAATTAATAACAAGTGTAGAACGGGATCTTTAGAAACAATTGAAATAATCACTTTAGATAATTTTCTCTTAGAAAGGGAACAAGCAATTACTCAAATTGATTTACTTAAAATTGATACCGAAGGATTTGAACTTAAAGTTCTCGAAGGTGCAAAATCCAGTTTACAAGATGGTAAAATATTATATATCTTTATTGAAGTCACTTTTCGCCCTGAAGATACTCAGCATACTCAATTTATTGATATATATCATCTTTTACAAAAGTATGATTTCAATTTGATTGCTCTTTATGATTGTTATCCCTATTGGGGTGGAGGTAACGCCATTGATTATGCAAACGCATTATTTAAGCGTTGGGAAAAGGGTAAAAATTTACAACTATGGCAATAATTTTTATGTCTAATTCTCTTGATCCAGATAAATACAAACGTCTCAAAGCTGAGTTAAAAACTCCCTATAAAGGGTTAAGAAAGTTTGTCTATTTTAGCTTTGGGGTTTCCGGTTTACTAGGTGCTTTGATTTTTTTCACTAAACTAATTGCGGGGCGAGAAATTGGTGAGACTTTACCTAATTTTGCTCTACAAGTTGGGTTAGTCGCGCTAATGGTTTGGTTATATCGTTTAGAAAAGTAAATAAAAGCCCCAAATAGGGGCTTATTAACCTAGACGGTAGTGATATCTTTTTCCTTGATGCTTAGAAGCTCATCGATTTTAGAGATGTATTCATTAGTTATTTTTTGAATTTGCTCTTGTAAATCTTTGGACTCATCCTCAGAAAGATCATGATTTTTTTCCTGTTTACGCACAGCGTCAACACCATCTCGTCGAATGTTGCGAATAGCGACTTTACCCTCTTCGGCGTATTTTCCCGCTAATTTAACTAATTCCTTACGTCTTTCTGTGGTTAAAGGGGGAATATTCAGACGAATTACTTGACCATCGTTATTAGGGGTTAAACCTACATCAGACAGAGAAATCGCTTTTTCAATCACACTTAAACCACCGCGATCGTAAGGTTGAATCAAAATTGTGGTAGAGTCAGGAGTAGTGATATTAGCTAGAGCTTTTAAAGGTGTTTCAGCTCCGTAATAATCTACCATAATTTTATCTAACAAAGAAGCATTAGCTCTACCTGTACGAATAGTATTAAAAGAACGTTGAGTTGACTCAATCGTCTTTTGCATCTGGTTTTTAAGGTCAGATAACTTCACATGAACCTCCTACAATAGTACCTACTGGCTCTCCTTTTGCAGCTCGTAGGATATTACCTCGAACCGAGAGATTAAAAACAACGATTGGTATATTATTTTCTTTACACAGAGCGATCGCTGTGCTATCCATTACACCTAACTCGTGAGTTAACACGTATCCATAGGTTAAAGACTGATAGCGGTGAGCATTAGGATTAACGATAGGATCGCTGTCATAGACTCCATCTACTTTAGTGGCTTTAAAAATTACTTCTGCGTTTACTTCCGCTGCTCTTAAAGCCGCAGTAGTGTCAGTAGTAAAAAAGGGATTACCAGAGCCAGCACCAAAAATCACTACCCTACCTTTATCTAGGTGTCGAATAGCGCGACGTCTGATATAGGGTTCGGCGACTTCCTGCATGGCGATCGCTGTTTGAACTCTAGTGGGTACGTTTATACGTTCTAGAGCATCCTGTAGAGTCATAGCATTCATGACTGTAGCGATCATTCCGATATAATCAGCCGTAGCGCGATCCATTCCTTTAGCTGCAGCTCTCATCCCCCGAAAGATATTACCTCCACCTACTACTACCACTAACTGGATACCGTTAGCAACTACTTCGGCGATTTCTTCGGCAATTCCTGCTACTATTTCGGGATCTATCCCGTAACCCAAGTCACCCATAAGGGCTTCACCGCTTAGTTTCAAAAGAACTCGGTGGTAATTCATTTTTAGAGCCTATTATTTAGTTTAATTAGTTTCAGCTTGAGTTTACACTTTTCAGGGTATTTTGTAAAAAAATAACTCAAATAGGTAACTTTTCAATAGACTTATTTGAGCCAATTACCACCATTGCTGAGCCTTGATAGAGACGTTGATCAGGGGTTGGATTAACAATAAATTTTTCCCCATTACCAATGGCTAAAACACTCAATCCATAACGTCTGCGAAACTCTAACTCTTGTAAGGTTTTACCGTTAAATTCTTGTGGGACAATAACTTCTACGATACTATGTTCGGGATCTAACTCAAAACGCTCTAAAATCGCAGGTTTAGTCAAACTATGAGCTAATTCTTTACCTGCGTCAAATTCAGGAAAGACGACTAAATCAGCTCCTACTTTTTTCAACAACTTGCCGTGAATTTCTGTAGAAGCTTTAGCTACCACACATTCTACCCCTGCTTCTTTAACATTAAGAGTGGTTACGATGCTTTCTTGGATATAATTACCAATGGCAATGATTACCGTATCAAACTCAAAAATTCCCGCTTGTTTTAAAGCGACAGGATCTGTTGAATCCAATTCAATAGCACTTGAGGCTATTCTTTGATTGAGAGCATCTGCTACTCTTTTCTCATTGATATCTGTACCCAAAACATCGTAACCTAGTTTGTATAAAGTTTGACAAACAGCTTTACCAAAACGACCTAAACCGATAACCGCGAATTGTTTACGACTACTTCCGCGTAAATGATTGAACAATTTCAGAGAGTTAAAATCCACATCTACCTCTTGCGACTCAATGGTTAAGTAGTTTTAACCTACGAGTAAATTTTCTGGCGGATATTGGATGACGTTCTGACGAGACTCACCCAGAATAGCTGCCATAAAAAGTATAACCCCTACTCGACCTATATACATAGTTAAAATTAAAACTAGTTGAGATAATTGAGAAAGTTCCCCTGTGATCCCCATAGATAGCCCTACTGTAGCAAAAGCTGAGATAGATTCAAACAAAATGTGGATAAAGCCAATATGAGAATGATTTTCTATTAAAGCAATAATCAGAGTAGTAAAAGTCACCGTAATCATTGAGCCAAAAAATACTGCTAAAGCTTTTAAGATTAGAGAATAGGGTATTTCTCGACGATACATTATTACCTCTTCTTGTCCTCGTAAGACGGAACGAGTAGCGTTAAAAATTAACCTCAAAGTAGTTGTCTTCAATCCCCCACCTGTACCACTAGGACTAGCACCTACAAACATCAAAGCCATGGTTAAAAACAGTCCTGCTGTAGTCATTTTACCAATATCTATGGAATTAAAACCAGCTGTTCTTGTGGTCATGGATTGAAACCACGCAGCTATTAACTGATTGGGAAAAGATAGCATTCCTAGGGTATTAGGATCATTATACTCAGATAGTAAAAATCCCACCGTTCCCATTAAGAGTAAAAATATTGTTGTACTCGTAACTACCTTAAAATTTAGAGAAAAGGTGAATCTGGCTTTATCTTTATTATGAAACTGATTAAAAAACCAGACATACATCTCAATAATTACTTGATAACCAATTCCTCCAAAAATTACTAAGATAGAAATCATTAGATTAATCAAAATTGAAGATTGATAACCAGTTAAACTATCAGCAAATAGACTAAATCCCGCATTATTCCAAGCGCTAACACTATGAAAAATAGACAACCATAAAGCTTCTCTGAGTGGATAATCTTGGCGAAAAGCAAATATCATCAAGATTGCTCCTGTTAACTCAAAAATCATGGTTGTGGCAATAATAGATACTAATAAGTTATTACTTCCCTGTAAAAATGGTCTGTCAAAGGATTCCCCTAAAGCCATTTTTTGTCTTAAATCACAACGACGTCTCAATAACAGTAACAAAAAAGTCGTGGTAGTCATATAACCTAATCCTCCTATTTGGATTAGTAAGATAATAATTAAATGACCCCAAAATGAATAATAACTACCTGTATCTACCACTATTAATCCAGTTACACAAACAGCAGAAGTTGCTGTAAATAAAGCAGTGATAGGGTTATTCCATGTTCCCGAACTAGTAGAAATTGGTAATAATAACAACAAAGTTCCTACCAAAATAACTACTAAAAAACCTAAACAAATAGTACGAGGAATAGTCATAATTACTTTAAATGGCTAAAGTTATTTTTTCCTGATTTTAAAACATCTTGATAGAGTAATTCTAACTTGGTAATATTATCTTCTAGAGTATAACGCTCTAAAACTCTTTGACGTGCTTTTTGTCCTAAAGTTTGGGTAAATTCGGGTTGATCTCGTAAAATAGGAAGGAGGGTTTTTAATTGGGTAGTAACACCTTTGGTTTCTAAAACGATTCCTGCTCCACCTTCGAGAACTTCTCCATCAGCTCCCGCATTTGTAGCAATAGTCGCTACACCACAAGACATAGCTTCTAACAAAGATAAGGATAAACCCTCTACTAAAGAAGGAAGAATAAAGACATCAACTCCTCGAAGAAGATTGATCCTTTCTTGTTCATCAGCAATAAAACCTAACCAGATTATACCTTCTGTTTTGCCATATGATAACTTTAAAGCGGGAGCTAATGGACCATCACCTACAATCAATAGTTGACAATCTTCACCTAGGTTACAGTATTTCCACGCTTTGAGTAAAGCTTCCAGGTTTTTTTCGATCGCTATTCTTCCCTGATAGATAAACAAGTGTTTAGCCTGGTATTTTTGTTTCAAATGGGAGACACCAGGAGAATACTTATTGGTATCTACACCATTGGGGATAACTACCAACTGTTCGGGTTTGAGACCCATTTTTAATAATAAATCTTTCTGGATGTGAGAGAAAACGATGACTCGGTCATAATGTGCTAAAAAAGGTGCATAGAGTTGATATGTAAAAAACTGAGTACTAGCTTGTAGGTTACGCAATTTATTCCCATCAAAAGCGGGATGGAAGGTAGCGATTAGAGGTAAATTTAATTCCTGACAGATTTCTGGTAGGAGAAAATCTAAAGGTGATAGAGTCAAGGAAGCATGAACTAAATCTGGTTGCAATTCCTTAAGCGATCGCATTAACACTTTACTAGAATGAAAACTAGGAATAGTATAAATTTGTGATTTATAGAGAAATGGTAATAATACTTCGGAGTGATGAGGTAAATCGTCTTTTTCTGACTCTTCTGAGGCAAAATGAAGGAAGCTAACGCGATTACCGCGATCTAGTAAAGCATTAGTGACCTCTCGACTATAAGTTACGTTACCACAAAAGGGAGATTTTTTTCCTAGCCAGGCAATGTGCATGCAAATATTCGCTTATCGACTCATTAATAGAGTAATATAAATCATTTTGGTTGGAAAAAAGTGTTTTTTGATCATAACCTGGTTTGCAAGTACACCCTAGATTCTGTACAAATACCCTGAAGTTGTTTATCCCAAGAGTCTCTTGGGAGACTAGGTAAATAAGCAAAATCAAACACAATGGCGATCGCCGTTATTTTTGACCATTGGGTTTGTTGGAAAAGGCGATCGTAAAAACCTCCTCCATAACCTAAACGGTAACCTTGAGCATCACAAGCTACTGCAGGTACAAGTATTAAATCTACTTGATCAGGAGAAACTCTCGACGCGTCTAGGGAGGGTTCGGGAATACCATAACTACCCTTAATTAAAACCTCTGTTGGTTGCCAATAATACCAATGGAGGGAGTCTCCTAGACAACGAGGAAACCCCCAAGTTTTTTGAGTAAATAGAGGACTTAAATCAGGTTCTTGATTAATACTAAAATAACCTAATATAGTCTCTGCTTGTTGAAAGATGGAAGAGTTTTGTAAATTGCTACAGAGGCGATCGCTATAATTACGCCATAATTCTGGTTCTAGCGATCGCCTTTGTCGTAATAATTGTTTACGTAAACTAGCTTTAGTTATTGTCATAAACCTAAATCAACGGCGATACGATGACCACAACTCATCCCCGAAAAAGCCACAGCATTTAAACCTTGACCTGGAAAAGTGCTGTCACCAACGCAGTATAATCCAGGAATAGCTGTTTTATTAAAAGGCATTCCTAACAAACCAAAAGTTTTACCACGAGGAATAGGACCATAAGTTCCATCTTGTCTCCCTAAAAAGCGTCGGTGAGTGCGTGGTGTTCCTACTTCCTGATAATCTAATCCTGCGATTAATCCTGGGAAGATTTTTTCTAGGCGATCGATGATAGCATTAGCTTGGGCTTCTTTTTTCTGCTCATATGCTTTGGGGCTGAGATTTTGCCACTGCTCGAGCCAACTTGGCGTAAAACTATGGATAATATGGTAACCACTAGGGGCTAAATCAGGATCTAAGAGAGTAGGAATAGATACAAAAATAGTACCACATTCAGCCTCCATATTTTCCCAGTCTTCTAAGAGGATATGATGACATTCTGTACCTGGTGGTAGAACTTCTGCTTTTACCCCTAGATGTAAGCTTAGGAAACTAGGGGATTTTTGATAACGTTTTTGCCAGCGTTGCTCTGATGGGGGTATCATTTCTGATGGTAATAACTTAGAGAAAGTATCCCAACGAGTACAATTAGAAACTATCCGTTTGGCGTAATATTCTTTTCCTGTAGCGGTACGTACCCCGATCGCTTTTTTCCCTGTAGTTAAAATATCTGTTACTCTGGCTTGATATTTAATTTCTCCACCATAATTTTCTAATCCTTCTGCTAGTTTTTTGGCGATTTTGCCTACTCCTCCTTTAGGGTAATTAATACCCCCATAATGTCTGTCTGAAAATACCATCCCCGCGTTAATCATCGGTGTTTGTTGAGCTGGTACTACTGACCAACAGTAACACTCCATATCGATAAATTTCAATAATTGGGGGTCTCTGATATAACGACGTGCCACATCTCCTGTGTTTAGAGGAAGATATTTAACTAATCCTAAACAAGCTGCAGGATTTTGGAAAAATACCCTAGTCAGATAACGCGGCTCTTCTAGAGATAATAGGGGAATAGAGTTTAAACAGTTAAATACTCGCCAACATTCGTCATAAAACTTTCTGATCCCCTCTTTTTCGTGGGGAAAGTGACTAGAGATTTCTTGTAAAAATTTTTCATAGTCTCGATGAACTTTTAGTTCTAAGTCGTAGGGGAGATGATAATGGATTTGGACTGGGTCAGGAATTGTTTCTAATTCAACGTTTACAGCCTCTAGAGCACGGGTTAACAGGTTAGTTGTTCCTTTTTGACCAAAACCAAAAATCATCGAGGCTCCTACGTCAAAGCGATAGCCTTCTCTCTCGAAGTAACCTGAACTACCTCCAGGAATAAGATAGCTTTCTAAGACTAAGACTTTTGCACCTTTAGCTACTAGTTGCGTAGCGGTAACTAATCCCCCTATTCCCGAACCGATAATGATAACGTCGTACTCGTTTGTGGTCATAAACAATGATACTGCTATTAATCCTTAATAATCTATTATAGTTGGCTCGGAGTAACCTTAACTTCGGCTCTCCCAAGCTCCTAACTGAGAATTTTTATCTTTTGCACAAAAATAGTCTCTAACAGTTATTATGATAGATATGAACCAAGAAGACCCAAGGGTGCTAGACACCATCGACAACCTAGATAGTCCCCTGGATTCATTGGAGGAGTTCGAGTCAGAAGCTCCACCTCCTCCTGATCCAGAGGAAATGTTGTTGTTGCTGCAAAATTCTCAATCTCAACAGAGAATCATTGCGGCTAGAGCTTTTTGTGAGATTAAAGATGAAAGAGCCATACCATTATTAATTAATCTCTTAGAAGATACTTGCCCCTTAACTAGAGTAAGTGCTGTTTATGGATTAGGACGTAATACTAGCCCAGATGCGGTAGAGCCTTTAATTAAGCTTTTACAACGAGATTGGAATGGTTATGTACGTAAAGGGGTAGTTTGGGCATTAGGTAATAATCTAGATTCACGAGCTTTAAAACCCTTAATCAAAGCCTTAAAAACCGATATTTCCGCAGTGAGACTATGGGCGGCTAGCAGTTTAGTAGAAATTGCTCAACTCGAATATGAAAGCGTAGTCACAGCGATACCCCCTTTAGTTGAAGCCCTCAGAGGAGATTTAGTAGCACCAGTGCGCAGTAATTGTGCTTGGGCTGTAGGGCAATTAGCCCGAGAACTTCCAGCTAATGTGGTTTATGCTACGGCGATCGACGCTTTAATTGAAGCTTTAGCAGAAGATCCTGATTTAGGGGTTAAAGAAGACGCTAAAACAGCTCTTTTAAAAGTAGGTGATCCTCGTGGTTTAAAAATGATTGAAGAATTAGAGCAGGAAGGATGGATTTAACCTTAACTAAACCCTTGATTGTCGGTGTAACGGGAGCGTCTGGGTTAATCTACGCTGTCAGAACCCTTAAATATCTCCTAGAAGCTAATTATAGTGTTGACTTAGTAGCCTCTAAAGCCGCTTATTTAGTCTGGCAAGATGAGTATCAAACTCGCTTACCCTCTGAGCCTGATTTACAAGTAGAATTTTGGCGTCAACAAACAGGAGTAGAGTATAAAGGTAAACTAATTTGTCATCGCAGTACTAATGTGGGGGCTAGCATAGCTAGTGGTTCTTTTACTACTATGGGGATGGTTATCATACCATGCAGCATGAGTACTGTAGCTAAAATTGCAGCAGGTTTAAGTACAGATTTGATTGAAAGAGCTGCGGATGTACAACTTAAAGAAGGTCGTAAATTAGTAGTAGTACCTCGTGAGACTCCTTTTAGTTTAATTCATCTGCGCAATCTTACTAGTTTAGCTGAAGCAGGAGCAAGAATCGTCCCGGCTATTCCGGCTTGGTATCATCATCCCGAAACTATAGAGGATTTAGTTGATTTTGTGGTAGCTCGTAGTTTAGATCAGTTGGGTATAGATTGTGTTCCCTTGAAGCGTTGGGAAGGTAATAATCATGAACCAGATAGTTAGATTATTGATTCTAGGATTAATCGTGGGCAGCATAGTTTTATTATGGCTGCAAAATCAACAACCCATATCTTTAACGATGTTTGGATTTTATCGCACTCCTGAACTAGCTTTAGCTGTGTGGCTAATTTTATTTACTTTAGCAGGAGTATTTACTAGTATTTTATTACAGTCTTTAGGCTCTTTTCCTAGGAATTCCAAACCAGAAAAAGTTAAACCGAAAACTCCTGTCAAAGAAGCAGTTAAAAATATTCCCCGAGAATCACAAGCACAACCAGAGGAAGACTGGGGTAGTGAAGCCAAAAATTCTGAGCCTTGGGATAATCTTAAACCTCCTGAGTCTCCACCAGAACAACCAGTTACCCCAACTCCACCACCTCCAGAAGAAACTCCTGTGAATACAACCTATTCCTATAGTTATGTCAAAGCCACACCACAACAAAAGAAAAATACCACGGATCAGATTTATGATGCTCCCTATCGGATTATTACTCCACCTTATCAGGAGAATATCCCCCCTTCACCTCAAAACGAGGAGGATGAGGAGGATGAGGAGGATGAGGAATGGATTTAGAGGTGATTTTCTTCTAGATTGACTAGAGGTTGTTCTATACTAGCGTGGAAATCTTTGCGCACTTCTAGACTGAGAAATTTTTGTTGTAATTCTCCCCAAGCTTGATATTTTTTTTCACGATTAACAGTGATTAATTCTACTAGTGTGGGTATTTCTTTTCTCCAGTCTAATTTTAAAGCACCTGTGAGAAATTCTCCTAAAACAAAGCTGTCTTGAACTTCTCCTAAAATGTCTTGAATAGATTTGATGTCTTGCAGATAGGATTGATATTGCTCACCGTAAAAATGTGTGAATAATTCTAGCAAATAACGAGTTCTTTTGGCTTCTTTGCGTAAATCGTGGAGGGTTTCTGCTTGTAAATAGAGTATCTGTTCCCTATTTTCTGTAAAGATAACTTGATTACCGTCAAATCTGATTCCCACTAACCAACCTGGATGGAGTAGGAGTCTGCTAACTTCTGGTAAGAGTAAATCAGCTAAAATTAAATAAATATCTATCTCCGCTATGGGTTGATATTGTGGCTGGGCTAACCATAGTTCTAAGTCTCGCTTGAAATTGTGATATAAGTTGTCCTCCACTAATTTTCTAACTTTTTTTAAGGCTTTATGACGTCGTTTTTCTAGTGTTTTCAAACTTTGAGTTAAGACTAGTTGTTCTGTTTCTGGTAATTGAGGTAAGTATTTCTGAGTAAGAGTTTCTCTTAAAACGTCTAAATCTCTTAACACTCCCAGGATACGACCAATTTTACCCAGGTTTTTATCCTGCGCTCCCTTGGGTAGAGATAAAGCGGGGGCAAATCCTGCGATCGCGCTTCTTAAACGTCTTACTCCGACGCGCATTTGGTGTAATTCTTCGGGATCTTCGTCTTTGATTACTGCACTTTCGTGTTTAAGTACTTTTTCAAAGTGTTTATTAATGGCTAAATAAGCCCAATCCCCGAAGGTTGTGGCTGTTAATATAGTTAGTTGAATCATGTTATTTTCTTTCTGGATGTAAATGCAAATCCTCTTTACTTTCTTCTCCCCATTGATTAATTTGCTTAATCATTTGATAGAGACGTCCTAGGTCTTTTTGGTTAAAATACAATACTATCCGTGGTAAATCTTGGGTTTCGTGTCCCTTTTCCGAGGGTAGAGCTTCGCTTTTTTCTATTCTTCCTTTGACTAGAATATCATTAAATTGTTGATTTAATAGCTCAATTTGTTCGTCACTGAGTTCTGTATTGAGACGCATCACGAATAAATCATTGACGTATCGACTAGAATGATAAACGCTATAGAAGTTAGCAATTATTTTACAGGCTTCTTCTATATTATCGGTTATACTATAGAGATTGGTATCTTCAGGACTAATTAGACCTCTAGTTATCAGGTTACGTATATAGTTGTCCCATAGTTCCCAATAGTTTCCCCCTGGTTCATCTACTAAAACTAGGGGAACTGGTCCATATTTTCCCGTTTGACAGAGGGTAAGGGTTTCAAAAGCTTCGTCTTGAGTGCCAAAACCGCCAGGAAATAGGGCGATCGCGTCACTTTCTCTGAGAAAAAACAGTTTGCGGGTAAAAAAGTACTTAAAGTTAATTAATTTGGGATCATTAACTATATAGGGATTAGCTTCTTGTTCAAAGGGTAGGTTAATATTTAAGCCAAAAGATTGGTCTCTCCCGGCGCCTTCATTTCCTGCTTGCATGATTCCTCCACCTCCTCCTGTGAGAATCATAAAGCCTAATTCAGTAATGCGACGGGCGAACTCTACCGCTAAGCGATATTCTTGCGTTTCTGCACTGATGCGGGCTGAACCAAAAATTGTTACCTTACGAATATGACGATACTGATAGAATGTCCCAAAACCATGTTCTAGATCTTCTAGAGAGGTAGCGATAATTTTCCAATCGAGGCGATCGATTTCTTCTTCTGATATTCTTAACAGTACGGCTAATGCTCGTTCAATCCATTTACCATGTTTATGGGAGGACAACTGGTTAACGAGTGCTTGTAAATCTTGGTTTAGAGATGGTGTTAGAGTCATGATCTCTCTTCAATAACTCCTACATTATAAGTTAAAACAGATCCCAATTAAATTGTTATTGATTCGGAAAAGGGAAAAATATCTGTGGTAATTGTTGATTTCCGTCACCGAGGATAATTATTTTAGTGTTGCTTGATTGAGCTAAACTTTGAGTAGCTTCGATAGTTTTTAGTTGGAGAATCGCTGGGGTTAACCCTTCGGCTAGTTTTTTTTGCGCTTCTGCTGTAGCTTCTGCGGCTATTTTTTCTCTCTCTGCTCTAGCTTGGGCTTCGATTTTTTCCCTCTCTGCGGTGGATCTAGCTTTTTCTAGGTCAAATTCTATTTGTTGTCTTTGTTGTTGGATTTCAAACTGTTGTTGTAAACTTTTTTGTTCTGCGGTAATTTTGGCTTCTATAGCTTCTTGGACGTTGCTAGGTAAAATTACTTTTCTGAGTAAGACTTCTTCTACCTCAAAGCCAAGGGGTTGTAAACTAGTGGTTAAACGTTCTCTTAAGAGATTGGCTACTTCCTGTCTTTTATCACCGTAAATGGAGTTTAAAGAATATGCTGCGGTGACTTCTCTCACCAAGGAGCGAAAACGAGATATAATGATTTCTTCTTCATCTGTCCCGATATTTTGATATATTTCAGCTATTTTGCTAGGATTAGCCCGATATTGTAAACTAACGTCTAATTGGATACTTAGACCTTCTTGTGATGTAGCTTCTACGGTTTCTTTAATATCTTCTAGGCGTGTAGAAAATCGAACTACTTTACTCAGAGGATTAACCAAATGTAATCCAGGATTTAAGGGAGTCTCGGCAACTTTACCAAAGGTTTCTTTGACTCCTACTGTACCCGCGGGGATAGTAATTAGGGTTTTTCTTACAAATCCTAAAGCGACCATACCCCCTATCACTAGAATAACGAGCTTAGCGATTTGAGTTGTGTTAAGATTTTTCATGATTAGAAAAAATTAATTTACTTTAATAATATGACTCAACTACGTCTTAATATTTCTCAAGGTTCTTTAGTATTTAATTTTCCTCCCGAAGCGGCTGAAAAACTTAAAACTGAAATTAACCAATTAATGCAAATCCTGAAAACCAATGCTAGTCAAAAGACTAAACCTACTGCCTCTCCCCCTATGGAGTATCGTTATACGGGTGAGGTTTTTCTAGAGATTTTCTGTAATCCTAATATTTATTCTAGCCCATTTGCTGCTAAAGTGCTACTTACCCTGAGAGATGAAAAAATTCGCTTGACTACGGAAGCTGAGTTAACTAGACTAATAGAGGATTTAGATACTTATTTAACTGAAGTAAAATAGATTTATGAGTGCTTTTACTCAACATTTACTGAGAATAGTTGCCGAAAAATTCCCTGAATCCATCTTTTTTGTTGAGACGAAAAAACCTCTTATCGCTTTAACTATCGATGATGTTGGCGATAATTCTACTCAATTAATTATTGATAAGCTCAAAGAGTATAATCAAGAGTCTCAACAGTTAGTTAAAGCAACCTTTTTTATAACAACTAGTTATTTACAAAATCCTCAACAGCTAATTACTAATATTCTAGCCCAAGGACACGAAATAGGTAATCACGGGGTTTATGATCGCTCACATTATCAATTAACATCAACAGAATTTAAACAAGAAATAATCCAAGCTCATCAAACCCTACAAAAATATACTCAAACTCCTGTAAAATGGTTTAGACCTGCTCGTGGTCGCTATAATCCTAGTATGTTAGTTACCTTGCACAATATGTCTCAAGAATATGATTATATCCCTAAATTTGCTTTAGCTTCAGACCTTCCTCTAGATACATTTTCAGCTACTAATTCTCCCCCATTTACCTTTAAATATTTAAGTCAGTTTATCTTTCCTGGAGCAATTTTTGTGCTCCATGGAGGGACAGAACTCCGAGCCAAAAATACCATAGGTACACTCTCTCTCTTACTACCTTATTTGCATAAATTGGGTTATCAAGTGGTTACATTAACTGAGTTAGTTAACAATTCATCTTATAATCCTTGTTCTTGGTGAGCCCATTTCCAGAAACCAAAACCCGCAGAAATGAGAGTTCCTGTCCAATCGTCAAGTAATTCTTGGTGAATTCCTTTTTCTAAATCGATATTACCGTTTAAGACGATAAAGCCATTTTCATCTGTTTCGGGATTTTCGATATATAGATATGCTCTGGGCCATCTTCTTTGTTGATGCCAAGTATTGCATAACATCATTGTTTTACCCCAAGCTTCTCGGGGAATGGGTTTACTAGAATTGATTTGCACTTTATAAACTGAATTATTGACAATAAACCAAATATCTAAAGCACAACCCCAGTCTTCATCATAATTAAATCTGACGATAAAGTCTCCATCTCGATCTTCAAAATAGTTAAGATCTTTTTCTTCTAAATAGTTTTTGATCATGCTGCGATCAAAAGTTTCTACAGTAGCCATAATCTGTTTTTCCTCTTAATTATTCTTAATTATCAAATAATCCTTGTTCTTTATTTGCCCATATCCAAAAACCAGAAGCTGCAGAAATTACTGTTCTAGTCCAATCATTGAATAATTCTTGGTGAATTCCTTCTTCTAAATCGATATGTTCTTCTAAAACAATAAAGCCATTTTGATCCGTTTCGGGATCTTTAATATTGAGGTAAGCTTTGGGCCATCTTTTTTGTTGATTCCAGGTGTTGCATAACATCACAGCTTTCCCCCAATCTTCTCGGGGAATAGGTTTATCTGTGACAGCTTGGACTCGATAAATTGAATTGGTGAGAATAAACCAAATCGTTAAAGCACAACCCAAATCCTCATCATAATTAAACCTAACTTGAAAATCTCCATCTCTATCTTTAAGATAATTTAGGTCTTGTTCTAATAAATAGGTTTCGATGACACTATGATCAAAAGGTTTAACTGTAGTCATAATCGTTTTTACTCCTTATCGAATAATTTTTGGATTTCTGTTGCTAGTGAGATGTTATATTGAGGTTGGTTTTGTTTTGCTGGAATAGGGAGCGATCGCTTACTTTTGTTTTGGCTATTAAACTTTGTTTGAATATCTCTAGTTAAGTCAGTTTGCCAATTGTAGTAAGTTGTTTGACTATTAATTGCTGTTTGACCAAATATTGCTGCTCCGAATGATACGACAAAATCTAAATTATCAACCGTAACAATATCGTGTTCTAGTCTTAATTCTAAAAGTCTTTTCAGATTAGGAATCAACGAACTTGATCCAACTATTAAAATGTGGTTAATTCTTGACCAATTTAAACCAGCATTTTTAACTAATTGTTCGCAACAATCTACACTTTCAGTAATTATCGGGTCGAGCATTTCCTCAAATTGTTTTCGAGTAAGTGAGAATGTTTCTGCTTCTTCTAAACCTATTTGTAGATTAATTGTTCCTTCTTGATTTTCGCTTAATTGATGTTTAAGCTGTTGACATAAACTAATGATATTGGTATTTTGGGATTCTAGATATTCCCTAAGTTGTTGACTACAATTATCTTTAAGGTAGTCAAAAATTAGGTTATCAAAGTTTAGAACGCCGCAATAATTTAGACTTTTAGGTATGCCTAAAATTTTATAGCCAGTCTTTTTTTTCTGGAGTAAAGTTGCGTCAAATGTTCCACCTCCTAAGTCATAAACCAAGATAATATCTTCCTGCTTAATTTGAGTATTATGAAAATAATAAGTTGCTGCTGCTATAGGTTCTTCTAATAATTTAATCTCGGTAAAACCTGCTTGGTGTGCTGCTTGTTCCATTAATTTACGTTGATATTTATTATAGGTAGCGGGAACAGTAATTACAGCTTGATAAAGATTTTTAATACCTTTTACTTGAGTTATTTTTTCTGCTTCAGTCTTAATTTTTTTAATAATTTCTGTTACTAATTCTTCAGGTAATAGAGAAATTTCACCTAATATATAGGGTTCAGGAGTACCGAGATCTCGCTTAAACTCTCTTTTATACCTTTGGAGGTTGGTTTGTCGATTATTTTCCGCTTCTTGACCTACTAAAATTTCTCCTGTTGCGGTAATAAAAACACTAGAAGGGAAAGTATATCCTTGGGTAAAGGGCTCAGGAATTGGGGTAAGCTTAGCCTCTAATAATAGAGCCGCGGTTGAGTAACAAGTACCAAAGTCAATGCCTAAATACATAATAATTAGCTCCTTAGAGATTTGGGCACTAAGCTAAAAGGGAGCTTACTTTTTATTGTAGCAATTATAAAAGTAGTTTTTAGGTTATGATTACAAATTCTTAATCAAAAACCAAAAGCCCCCTTCTGAAGTAGAAAGAGGCTTTTGGGTAAATATTAATCCT
>RECR01000059.1 GCA_007693955.1 Gloeocapsa sp. DLM2.Bin57 | reverse complement strand
CAAGGTAATATTTAAATACATATACTTCGAGAGTCTACTTTCCCTCCTTGTCTGCGGAGTCTTACCTTGACTACAAACTTATTGTAAAAAACCTACCCTTGTCAGGAGGGGGGAAGAGAAAGTATAATGTATATAAATAATAATACCCAAAACCGTTCGACCTAAAACCTAAAACCTAACTCAACAAGAGCATTTTATTTTCTATTCGATATAATAAGCGATAAAAATACTACTGTGGTAAGAATATACTCCCGCGTAGCCCTATAAAAAAAAATTTGGTAAATTTCTTTACTTTCTGTTACAATAAATCTAGGTAAATCTACAGCATCCTCAAGTTGGGAAACAGTTATAGAGATTGCTAGTAGGTGAAGCAACAACGTTTTATTTAGAGTCAGCGATCGCCATCGCTGACATTGTGTTTTTTGGAGAATTTTTGTTATAATTTAAGTATCCTAATTCAAAATAGCCTCATGAACCGTCGTAAGATCATCTTTGCAGGAATAATGACAGCTTTAGCAGGTGCGATGATTGGTTTAGCGGTAGCTTATATCAGAGATAGAAGAGATCGTCCTGTAGTAGTGACAGGAGCAGTCTTAGGCTTTATTATTGGTGTAGGTAAAGAAAGTATCGGACAACAAAGCCGAATCAGAAATACAGAAAACCTAACCGCAAGTTTGGAACAAAAAGAGGAAAAATAAACCCAACATCTACACCCTACACCCTCTCTCCCCTATAACCAATAAGATGATTAAATAACTATAGAAATTATTTGACCTTGACTAGATTTATCTATGACCAATTTAATAAAGATTATCTTGAAACCCTTTTAACTCCTTATGGTGAAGTACAAGTGGCTAAACAACTTTCTGACGAAATCAGAGAAATTGACCTTTATTTTAACCCCACCGTTGCGACACTTCCTCAAGAATTAGGTATCTTAGCTAAACTAGCAGCGACAAAGTCTCTATTTGAACCTTATCGTAATCCCGTTACTGCTAAAGAAATTGGCGATTGTCTGCTCAAACTTTTAGCCGTTAGAGCACAATTATACCGTGAAGCTAACCGAAATAAGCAAACTATCTGCGAAGATGACTTACCCCGACTCTGGATTATTACCCCAACTGCGTCTAAAGCAATACTGAATCAATGTGGTGGAGAGATTCAATCTGACTGGGGAGAAGGTATCTACTTTTTAGCTAATCTGTTCAGAACCGCTATAATAGTGATACACCAGCTACCCTCCACTAGTGAGACTTTATGGTTAAGATTATTAGGAAGGGGAAAAGTACAACAACAAGCCATAGAAGAGTTAATCAACTTATCTCCAGATAATCCCCTTAAATCAGTTATTCTAGAGATACTTTATACCTTGCAAAAAAATTTAGAAGTTAATCGAAAAACCACAGATACAGAAGAGAGTGAGTTAATTATGAGACTAGCACCATTATATCAAGAAGATAGAGCTAAAGCGATTCAAGAAGGTGAAATTAGAGGTAAAATTGAAGGTAAAATTGAAGGTAAAACAGAAGAAGCTTTAAGTCTGATTCAGCGTTTATTAACTAAAAAATTAGGAAATATTAACCCTGATTTAATGACAACAATTTCCCAACTCAATTTAGACTCTTTAGAAACATTAGCCGAAGATTTAATCGATTTTACTAGTCAGCAAGATTTAGAAAATTGGTTGAGAAATAAAAGAGTTCAGGGTTAGGAGTTATTCCGAATGGGGGAATTAATAGTTAATTCTCATTCTTCATTCTTCATTTCCCCTCTATTCCCTCTTCCCTCTTCCCTCTCTTGGATATTTTTTGCCTAATTTAGCCCGCAATTCAGCTTTAATACGACTGAGAATAGAGTCTTCATCCAGAGAGTTGAGGATATCTTGTACCACAGATTTAGGACCATCAGGCCCCCAAGAAGCACCATTGACTAAATAAGTCTTGGTTACTTGAGCTATAGCATAAGAAGACAAGCCAGCTACAGAACCTTGAGTCAGAGCTACAGAGAGATAAGGTGCCAGAGAAACCCCTCCAGTAGCGGGTATGGTTAACCCTAGTAAACCTTTGAGAGAGCTTAACCCAAAAGAAGCGACAATCTCACTCGCGCTAATTCCCCCTAAACTAATGGCTATTTTTTGTAACAATCCTAAAGCTGCGGTATGAGTCATGGGGAAACCATAGAGACGGGATAAACCCAGAATCATCACCACGTCAATGACTCCTCCTGTAAATAAATCAAAAACCGTGACGGGATTAAGAGCGATCGCCACTGCTTTAGTCATCACTCCTTTCCAGATTAACTCATTAGCTGCTCGTTCCCTAATCAATAATTTACGCTCCACAATTTTCTCATTGACTTGATCTGCTGCTAACATAGTATTGAGAGCTACTAGGGATTTACCTTCTCTGTCGAGAATTTCCAGGATTTTTAACCTTAATTCTTCGATTTGGGGAACACCATGATGACGCTGCATTTTTAACCTACCCTGATTATCTACTACTCCTTCTACAACTAAAGGTGAAGCAGCTACTTTAACGATTTCATCAGGAGAAAGTAACTCTCTAACTCTCTCATCACGAATTTTGCCATAGATAAGTTTAACGTCAGCTTCGGGGTATTGATCTATCTTATTAAATACCAAAATAATCGGTTTACCAAATTCTCGTAACTCACAGAGTGCGTTATATTCTACCTTAGTTAAATCTCCCGCGATAATCATGAGAATCAAGTCAGCTTTTTTGGCTATATCCCTAGCTAACGCTTCTCTGGTTTCTCCGTCAACCTCATCGATTCCGGGAGTATCAACTAATTCTAAACGTGAATTACCTAAACCTGGTATGGTTAATTTTTGAATTTCTTGGTCACTTTCGGTTAAATTTTCCTGTGTTAATACCCAATCTCTAGACTGGGCTACTCGTGTTACTCCGTGTAAAGGACCTGTGGCAAAAATTTGCTCTCCTAACAACGCATTGAGTAAGGAAGACTTGCCCCTACCAACCATGCCAAAAGCAGCAATTTGTACTACTGATTCCTCTAATTTAGCTAATAATGCGCTTAAATCATCTATTTCTCTTTCTAAACCAATTTTTTCTTGGGAAGTTAGATCTAAATTACCTACCAAAGAATGTAGAGCACTTTGAGCCTGTTGATAATTTAAGTCTCCTTGAATCGCTTCAAAACTGCGTAAAATTTTATCTAACTCTACTGAATCCCAATTATTAAAAGTCTGGGTCATCTTGAGAAATTTCTTATAGAATACTAGGGAATACTTATGTTATTCTAACAAAAGCAAGATGGATTAGTTTGATGTCAAAGGAAACCACTGCTTACGTAAAAATTATTAAACAATGTTGGCAACGAGGTCAACTAGAAGGAGAAGTGAGCGCAGCTTCCTATCAATGGGCGTTTAAATGGTATTTTCGTCAAGGTAAGTTATCTGTACAACCTTCTCTAGGTCGTGCCTTAATTCAAGAGCCTTTGGGGCGTTTTTTAGAACGTTATGACTATCAATTAGAGCCTGGTAGTGATTACCAGTTTACCTTAAAAAGTAGATTTTAAATATCTTTCTATCAACAAAATAGCGACAATATCATCGATCGCCCTTGGGGGTAACCGCATTCCCGCAGGGAGTAACCGCGTTAAACCTTGAGGTGGATACATCATCCAATAGCGATCGCGCGCTTCTAGGGTAGAATTTCTTTCATTCACTTCTACTATAGGTATAGAGGGTAAAACCTCCTTGAGTTGTTTTTGCCAACTTTTGGAGGTAGTTTGATTTCCGATTACCAGAATATCAGCCTTGAATTGTTCAACTAAAGAGATAACCGTGGTGATCGCTTCTGTTGATTCTAACACTTGATGGTAGAGTAAATCCCCTTCAGTATTCATCACCGCTAAACCACATTTATCCCTACCTGGATCAAACCCGATAATCACCAATTATTCTAAACCTAGAAAAGTTTTCAAACGAGATAAAGCCACAGCTTCATCAGGACTAACTTTAGGAGATCCACTCCCAAATAAACCAGTCCCGGCCGCTTCAGCTACAGCATCAGCACAACTATAAATAAACTGTTTATACTCGGTGATTTCCTCGGGAGTAGCTTTACCATCTAAGACAGTAATAGCCTCAGTAGTAGCGGCGATCGCCTTATCCAACAAAGCACCTGATTTAACTTCTTCGGGGGAAATTTGGGGTTTTTCAGGTTTAATTACACCTGATTTAAAATTTTCTTCGCTAAAAACTGCTTGAATAATGGAGTTATTGGGGTATTTTTTGGCAGCGGTAACGAACTGTTTAGACATAGCAGCAGCTTCGATCGCCGTAGAGATAATCCCCAAATCTACCATAGATATTGCCATTCCCACCATCATGGGAGCGTTAGCGATGGTTTTAAGTTCTGTTTCTGTATATTGATTACTCATTGTTTTCTTTTTGCTGTAGAAAATACTGAAATTTTAGCAGATTTAGTTTAAGACATAGTTAAATTTAGCAGTAAAGCCTTAGCTTGATGAGAACCTAAAATTAGGATACTATGAGTGTGACTTAAAAATTATTTATATTAAACTAAGTTAAGTAAAAGTGAAAGTAGTTAATGAAATCATCGAGAAATTCTTTCCCGTAAAAATGCCTACTAGTAGTCGCACCGAAGCTAAACGTCGTCTCAAGTTAGTCATTGCGCACGATCGCGCTGATTTAACTCCCGAACTACTTGAATCCATGCGTCAAGAAATTATTGCTGTAGTAGCCCGTTACGTGGAACTTGACTTAGAAGAGATGGAATTTTCCCTAGAAAATGATCAACGGATGACCTCTTTAATCGCTAATTTACCCATTAAACGTGTTAAAACTGTACAAACAGAGCCAGAATCTGATAGTACAGAAGCAGAAACTACTGCAGAGGAACTAAGCTAAAGTCAGAGTATCTTGACAACAAGAATACCAAAATAGGAGATAATAAAATGTTAGACGAAAATAAATCTCAAGATAACTTAGCAGACATATTGTTGAGTATTCTAACAGGTCCATTTATATTAACAATAATTGGGGTGGATAACCTAAGCAAATCCTTGCAAGAAGTTGGTAAAGCTTCAGAAGAAGTATTTAGAGGGGAACGCTTACCAATACTTGAACCTGAAGTAAAAAATTAACTAGATAAATAAAACTATGAGTTCAGTGATTCAATCCTCATCCTCAGACTTAAATGTCATCTCTAGTTCGGAGCTTTTTTTACACCATAGGCTCAAACTAGTAGAAGATCTATGGGAATCAGTATTAAAATCAGAATGTGGACAGAAATTAGTTGATTTACTCAAACAACTACGCTCGATGTGTTCACCAGAAGGAAAAACCACAGAGATAACTCATTCCTCAGTTCACGAATTAATCGAAAAATTAGAGCTAAACGAAGCTTTACGCGCGTCTAGAGCTTTTGCGTTATATTTTCAATTAATTAATATCGTTGAGCAACATTACGAACAAAGAGATCAACAACTAGTTAGACAAACTTTACACCAAAGTAATCAACTAGTTAATGGTAAAACAGAGCTAGATAGTGAAGGCAATAAATTGCCATCCATGGGCTCTAATCTGTTAGAAAAAAGTCTATTTAGCGAAAATCTGTTAAAGTCAGCAAAAACAGGTAGTTTTTATCGATTATTTCCCTATCTGAAAAGACTAAACGTTCCCCCACAAAAAGTCCAACAACTTTTACAAGAGTTAGATATTAGATTAGTATTTACAGCACACCCCACAGAGATAGTACGTCAAACTATTCGGAAAAAACAACGTCGCATCGCCAAAATACTCAAGAAACTAGATCAAGCAGAAGAAGCATTACAAGGGATAGGATTAACCGAGTCTTGGGAAACAGAAAGCGCGAAAGCAGAATTAACCGAAGAGATTCGCTTATGGTGGCGAACAGATGAGCTACATCAGTTTAAACCAACAGTACTAGATGAGGTTGATTACGCGCTGCACTACTTTGAAGAGGTATTGTTTGAAGTAATTCCCGAACTGTCTAAACGACTCACACAAGCAATTAAAGACTCTTTCCCCAATTTATCACCAGCACAAAATAATTTTTGTCGGTTTGGCTCATGGGTAGGAGGCGATCGCGATGGTAATCCATTTGTTACACCAGACATTACCTGGAAAACAGCTTGTTATCAAAGAAATCTAGTCTTAAAAAAATATATTGTAGCCCTGCAAAAACTAGATGAGATTCTTAGTCTCTCCTTACACTGGACGAATGTTTTACCAGACTTACTAGACTCTCTGGAAAAAGATCGGCTCAAAATGCCAGAGATATACGATAGCTTAGCAATTCGCTACCGTCAAGAACCCTATAGACTAAAACTAGCTTATATTCATCAAAGACTGCAAAATACAGCTAGAAGAAACGATCGCCTAGCTAATTTAGAGGAATGGGAAAAACTAACTAGTCTAGAATCAACAGAAATCTATTCAACCAGTCAAGAATTCTTAGAGGAATTACGACTAATTCAACATAACCTAGAAAATACAGGGATTAACTGTGCGGATTTAGATAGTTTAATCGGTCAAGTAGAAATATATGGGTTTCATCTCACAGAATTAGATTTCCGTCAAGAATCAACCCGTCATTCAGACGCGATCGCCGAAATCGCCGAATATTTACAAATTCTTCCCAAACCATACAACGAATTAAACGAGAATGAACGCACAGAATGGCTAATCTCAGAGTTACAGAGTCGTCGTCCTCTAATTCCCCGAGAAATGCCATTTTCTGATAAAACCAGGGAAACGATCGAGACTTTTGAGATCCTCAAGAAATTACAGCAAGAGTTTAGCATAGATATCTGTCAGACTTATATCATCAGTATGAGTCATGATGTTAGTGACATTCTCGAAGTCTTACTCTTTGCTAAAGAAGTAGGTATCTACGATCCCGCTACCTGTACAGGAAACTTAAGAATAGTTCCTTTATTTGAAACGGTAGATGACTTACTACACGCACCATCGGTCATGAATACCTTATTCTCCCTAGGGTTATATCGTCGATATCTAGGGGAAGGTTTACAACCCCTTAACTTACAAGAAGTGATGTTAGGTTACTCCGATAGTAACAAAGACTCAGGCTTCCTCAGCAGTAACTGGGAGATTCATAAAGCCCAAAAAGCCCTACAAAAAGTAGCGGGAGAATACGGGGTCAAATTACGCTTGTTTCATGGCCGTGGTGGTTCCGTAGGACGTGGTGGTGGACCTGCTTATTCAGCGATTATGGCGCAACCAACCTCCACCATCAATGGTAGAATCAAAATAACCGAACAAGGAGAAGTGTTAGCCTCTAAATACTCTCTACCAGAATTAGCTCTCTATAACCTAGAAACCGTAGCTAGCGCGGTGATTCAAGCTAGTTTACTCGGTTGTGGATTTGACGATATTAAACCCTGGAACGAGATTATGGAAGAGTTAGCTAACTCCTCTCGGGTTGCTTATCGCAAACTCATCTATGAAGATCCCGACTTTATCGATTTCTTCCTGACAGTAACACCAATTCAAGAAATCAGTCAGTTACAGATAAGTTCACGTCCCGCGCGACGTCAACAATCAGGGAAAAAAGATTTAAGTAGTCTCAGAGCAATTCCCTGGGTGTTTAGTTGGACACAAAGTCGTTTTCTCTTACCCGCTTGGTATGGAGTAGGAACAGCTTTAACCGAGTTTATCCAAGAAGAACCCGAAGAAAATCTCAAGTTATTGCGCTACTTTTACCTAAAATGGCCATTTTTCCAGATGGTAATCTCTAAGGTGGAGATGACTTTATCTAAGGTAGATTTAGCCATGGCTGCTCATTTTGTCTCAGAGTTATCTACTCCTGAAGATCAACCACGCTTTCAGCGGGTTTTTGCCCAAATTGCTGAAGAATATTATCGCAGTTGCGCGATCGTCTTGCAAATAACAGGACATAATCGCTTACTCGATGGAGATTTAGACTTGCAGCGTTCTGTTAAACTACGTAATGGTACGATTGTTCCCCTAGGTTTCCTCCAAGTATCTCTGTTAAAACGGTTACGTCAATATACCAATCAGGAACAATCGAGTTTAGTTCACTTCCGTTATTCCAAAGACGAATTACTCAGAGGTGCACTATTGACTATCAATGGGATCGCCGCTGGTATGCGTAATACAGGTTGATTACTTAGTTTGGAAGATGTTTTGTACCATTTTCTTTTTAACCTTAAACGCTGCTTGATCTAATTCCTCTACTTCAGCAGGAGATAATAACCACCCCCTCGCCCCAATATTTTCCTGGGCTTGGGTTTTATTTTTAGCACCAGGAATAGGGATAGTTCCTTTAGCAATACACCAATTGAGGGCAATCTGGGCTGGTGTTTTCTGGCGATTTTGGGCTATTTCCTCTAAACAACCACTTAATTGAGTCATTCCTGGTAAAACCTGTTTAAATAACCAACCCCTAAGTCCTGAAGGTAATTCACTATTACTGCTATATTTACCCGTAAGTAACCCTAAAGCTAACGGACTATAGGCGATGAGTTGAATACCTAGTTCGTCACAAACTTCCTTAAGTCCTAATTCCGTGACAGGATAAGTAGAAAGTAAGGAATACTGCACCTGTAAAGTGGCGATCGCTATTCCCCTATCTTGGAATCTCTGATAAACTTTTTTGAGTCTTTTTGGTCCATAATTAGATAAGCCAATCCCTCTAACTAAACCTTGTTCTGACAACTCAGCTAAGCCATCTAGTAAATTCCACTCTTGCCAAGGGGCGTAATTAGCGGTTGACCAGTGCATTTGTACTAAATCAATCTTTCTTCCTAAGCGATTAGCTGAAGCTGTAGCCGCCTTTAACATCGATTGACGGGTTAATCGCCAAGGATAGGGCGCTAATTTAGTGGCTAGACAGACATCAGCGGAAGATTGCTGAGCAAATTTCCCCAACAATATCTCACTTCTCCCCTGAAGTTTTCCTGTACCATAGGAATCCCCCGTATCAAAGAGAGTAACCTGATTCTGTACACAGAGATTAAACACCTCTTGTAATTCTAAATCCATACTCGGGTCATATCCCCATAACAGACGATTTCCCCAAGCCCATGTACCGCAACCCATAACCGGTAAAGATAACTTTTCCATTTATAATGCTTGTTATACTCCTAAGACAATTAAATCATGGTAGATCTCAAAGCAAAAACAATCCTCAAGAAAAAAGGTGATGAGGTTTATATTACTGTTAATCGCTTCCTAGTTACCTTAACTTGGACAGCTAAAGTCGATTTAGATTTAATGGCTTTTTATAAAACGAAAGACGGTAGAGAAGGTGGTATCTTTCCTGAAGATTACCTAGGTGGGATAAAGGGTAGTTTAAAACAGTTTCCCTATATTAAACTCAATAGTCATCGGGGTATGAGGAGTACTTATCCCGAAGAAATCCTCGGAGTCAGTAAGTTAGAAGAGTTTACAGAAATATATATCTGTGCTGTGAGTTATCCTGATTTTGTTAGTAAAAAAACCTATTTTTTCAATGATTATGATGCAGGAATTACTCTACTTTTGGAGAAAAGAAACACCATAGGGATACCCTTAACTTCTATAGAAGTAGGACAAATAGCCGTAATTGCTAAAATAGATAATAGTAGCATGATAAGTGCTAAGTTAATTAATCAAAATCAGATCATGGATTTACTAACCTTTGTCAATACTATTCCTGGAGGTCAATTATTATTGAATTCTTAATTCGCGCATTCGGAATAAAACCGTTCCACCTAACAGCTATTATCTCCGCAAGAAGAGCAAATAAAAGAGAGAAAAAAGTATATGAATAAGAGAGATTTCTTAAATATGTCTGATGAAGAAAGACTCAAGGCTTTAGCTGAAATGCCAGATGAAGACATTGATTACTCTGATATACCAGAACTTGATGAAGAGTTTTTAGCAAATACTAAATTCATTAGAAATCCATTTAATCTGAAGAACTCTGCAATCGAAGTGGAAATCATTAATTGGTTTAAAAGTAAAGCAGGAGCAAAAAATTATTATTCCTTGATTAACAAGGTTCTTAAAGAGTAGATCAAAAATCATCCCTAAGTCTGGCTAAAATTTTAAGCGGATTGGTCAAAATAATTAATCATCCTGAAAACTGGTTAATTGGTTAAGCAAAAACTGAAAATATCCCCACCTTGTCCACCTTGTCTCATTCTTACTACAAGCTCTTGGTAAAAAACCTACCTCTGTGATATCCCCCCCTAGGGGATGCTAAGATAAAGAAAACTTAGTTAACTAGGAGTCATCATGGTTGCATCCTCTTTAGAAGATACCCTGGAAGTTCAGACTAATCCCTCATCAGGCGATCGCGTCGCAGTGTTATTAATGGGATATGGTGAAGTAGAAAAATACGAAGACTTCGCTAACTATAATGAACAAGCTTTAAATCTACTAACGGCTAAATTTGCCCCGGTCCCTCATTGGATTTACCCTCCTTTAGCTAAACTCTTAGCTATGTTTGACTTACATGAGTGGGGACATCAACATGGTAACTTTATCTCCCCCCATAACAAAATTTTTGAAGCCCAAAGACAGGGTATTGCAGATGCTTTACAAGCCAAATGGGGCGATCGCGTCCAAGTGTTTAAAGCCTTTAATTTCTGTGCACCTTTTTTACCAGAACAAGTACTTACAGACATCAAAGCCCAAGGATTCACTAAACTATTAATTTACCCCCTCTTAGTCGTAGATTCTATCTTTACTAGCGGTATCGCGGTAGAACAAGTTAACGAAGCCTTAACTAAGCTAGAAGAAGGTAACTCCCATTGGTTAACGGGAATTCGCTATTTACCCTCATTTTATAACAAAACAGACTATGTCAAACTTTTAGCTAACCTCGTAGAAGAGAAAATCTCCACAGAATTAGCTAACAGTCATTTTCCCTCTCAGATTGGTATAGTCTTAATGAATCACGGTTGTCCCCATAAAGCTAAGGGTTTTACTTCCGGAATCGATGAAAGTCAAGCTTTATACGAATTAGTTAGGGAAGAATTAATCTATAAATATCCTTTGATTTCCGTTGGTTGGCTAAATCATGACACCCCCTTAATTGAATGGACTCAACCTAACGCCGAATTAGCCGCTAAAAACCTGATAGAATTAGGTGCAAAAGGGATTATCATGATGCCTATCGGTTTTGCTACGGAAAATCACGAAACACTGTTAGACGTTGAACATATTATCCATCACTTGCAACACCGCTATGCTGATGTAACCTTTGTCCAAATGTCCTGTGTTAATGATCATCCCCAATTCCTTCAAATGGCTGCAGCTTGGGCTGATTCTCAAATCGAAGCTTTACTCTCTGAGACTTCTTTAACAGTCAACCCTGAATTAACTCAAGTTAAAGCTACTCACCATCATCATCATCATTAAGTTTATACTAGAGGGGCGTCAGTACGTCCCTACTACTCTTTATGAGAAACTTTTTAAACCGTTATTTTCCCCAAGTTGTAGAATTTATTCGTAAACTCAAAGCTAAAAAATGGTCGGAAAACTCGATAGTATTCTATGTGGGTAGCAGAAAAGAACCTCTTATACCCGATAGCTTGAAAACAGGGGCTAGTGGTAGTTATACCGCGGTGATTAAATTATCTCAAGAATGGGCAAAATTGGGCTATCAAGTCACTGTTTATAGTACTTGTGACGGGAAAGCCGGTAGCTATGATGGCGTTAATTATGTGGATTATTGTTATTTTAATCCCTATGATCATTTTAATATTTTAATTATCTTTCAACATCCTTATTTATTACCTAATAATTTTAAAGCTAAGAAAATTTGTCTAGAATGGCAAGATGTTTTAGGTAATCCTACTACTTTTCCTCCCCAAAAAATAACTAAGTTTGACTTGATTTTCGCTAAATCTCAATATCAACGAGGTTTAATGCCTTTTATTAATGATAAGAAATTTGTTATAGTAACTAATGGAGTTGATGCTAATATTAGTAAACTCGCTAATCAGCCTAAAAACCCCTATAAATTGATTTACGCCTCTAGATATTATCGGGGTTTAGATTCTATGTTAACCTATGGTTGGTCGATTATTAAACAAGCTATCCCTGAAGCTGAGTTACATATTTACTATGGTTTTGTTAGGGCTGAATTAAGCGAGGATCAACGATTATGGCGGGAAAATCTCTTAAAATTGCTGCAGCAACCTGGTATCTTTGAACATGGTAAGGTGGGACAAGATGAGTTGATTCTGGCTAAATCTTCTGCTAGTATTCATTATTATGCTTGTACCTACGAAGAGATTGACTGTGTTTCTGTTAGAGAATCTGCTATGGTAGGTTGTGTACCTGTGACTACTGATTATGCAGTATTTAAAGAAAAAAATTATTGTCTAAAAGTACCTGGAAACCCCAAAAGTAAAGAAACACAAGTAGCTATTGCTAATTCGATCGTTGAACTTCTCCAAAATCCCACTCTTTTAGCTTCTCTCAGACAAGAGTTTCAAGATAATGTTAGTCAGGAAACTTGGGATCATATCGCTAAAGTTTGGGTAAAGAATTTTTAGGGCTAATACCATGGTATGATCTGAATATTGTGCAATTGCCATTTTTAGCGAGTATAATTACTAATGAGACAAGCAGGATTAATTTTAGCTGCAATTTGCTTATTTTTGCTAACTGGTTGTGTAGAATATGACCTAAGTCTTGATTTTAAGACGCAACACCAGGGTAAAATAGTCCAAAATATTACCCTGAGTAAACAATTAACTACCATCAATCAGAGAGAAACTGAAGAATTACTACGTAGTATTAATAATAAAGTCAGACAACTACATGGTCAAACTAAAAAAATATCTCCACAAGAAATAGTTATAACCATACCTTTTAATAATGGTAAGGATTTAGTTAGTAAGTTTTCCCAATTTTTCACACCTAAATTAGCTACTAATGATTATGATAGTTTATTGCTAATGAATACCGATATCTCTTTGGAAGAAAGTAATTTCTTATTACTGCAAAGAGAAAAATTAAAGTTATTAGTAGATTTAACTTCTCTAGGAGTATTTTCTCAAGAAGGTAATCTCATCGTTAGTCCAGAAACTTTACTTAATTTGAATTTTAGCCTAAAAACTCCCTTTGGGGCTAAAAATATTAACAAAATCACCAATGTTGAACCAGAAATTAGCCAAGGAAAAACCTTACTTTGGCATCTACAACCAGGTAAAATTAATGAAATAGAAGTCGTTTTCTGGATACCAAGTGTTTTAGGAATTGGTAGTTTACTGATTATTTTATTAATGATAATAGGCTTTTATTTTAAATATAGACGTTTACCCTGGGTAGCAATAAATGATTAAACGTATTTTTCTGATAGTTATTACTATTTTAGTAGCAATCAATTTGATAGATGCTTTATTCAGTAGTCTAAATCAACCTCAAGTACAAAATCGTTTACAAGTTTACCAAAGTGAATTGATTTTACAAGCTTCTAGTTATCAAACTGATAGTAGTATTGCTAAAACTCGGGATTCTTTATTAGGAGATAATATCTATGGGACAGTACAACAACAATACCAAAAAGCACTAGAAGAAACTCAACAAAACTCTCAAATACTTAAAGGACAAGAAAATAACCAAAATCAAGTACAATTACAACAAGTTCTTAGTCAGTTAGATAGTCTTGATCAAGAATTAAAATTAAAATTAGGTATCCTCGAAGCTTATCAGGGAGACACAGAAACAGCGATCGCCACTTGGTCAAGTTTAAGCAATAATGAAATAGCGACAATTCTCACTGATTTATGGCAAGAAAATAGCGATTATGTAGCAACGGATACAGACGCTCAAAAAGTCCAAGCAGAGTTGTCAGGTTGGTTTGAATATATAACTCTGACTAAACTTTATCAACAAACAGGCAATGAAACAGCTATAGCTAGTTTAGCAGCGACAGAACAAGAAGCCGCCAAGATAGCCCTAATTAAACTCGGTTTAATCGCTTTAACCCCGTTTTTAGGAGTAATTAGCGGTATCCTGTTATTGGTTTTATTACTGATTCAGTGGTTACAACAAGGTAAAGAAGCTTTACTTAGCCAACAACAAGGCTACAGATGGTCAGTCCCCTGGGGAGGAGAAACTATTTGGCAAGTTTTAATCGTTGGCTTTTTCTTCGTTGGTCAATTTATCCTACCATTTGCATTTAGTTTAACAGGATTAAACCCCACTAATGCAAGTGTCGAAATAAAAGCAGTTTATGTGTTGGTTTCTTACCTGAGTATGGCTTTTGCAGGTTTACTAGTACTATACCTTTCTATTCGTCCTTTTCGTCCCTTCCCTGAGAATTGGTTTAACTTCTCCTTACAAGATAATTGGATTCTTTGGGGTATTGGAGGTTATATCGCCGCTTTTCCCCTAGTCTTATTAGTATCTCTGCTTAATCAACAATTATGGCAAGGACAAGGAGGAAGTAACCCTCTAATTTTACTCGCACTAGAATCCCAAAATACCATCGCTTTATTAATCTTTTTTAGCACAGCAGCGATCGCTGCTCCCATTTTTGAAGAAATTATGTTCAGGGGTTTTTTACTAACTTCTTTGACACGCTATCTCAACAGTTGGAGTGCTATCTTATTAAGTGGTTTTATCTTCGCTGCTGTTCATTTAAGCTTATCAGAAGTGTTACCCCTAACTGTATTAGGAATAGTACTAGGTTTTGTCTATACACGTTCTCGTAATCTACTCTCTTCGATTTTACTTCACGCTCTTTGGAATAGTGGGACTTTGTTAAGTTTATATATCTTAGGAAGTTAATAACATGATTCAACAAGCAGTAGCAATTTTAAAACAATATAGCTGTACAAACATTAAACCCGTTGAGACTCCCGAAGCTAAACAAGAATTACAACAAGCAATTCTCCAAGTAGCTAAGTTATCAGAATACCAAAATCTCGGTATCTGTGCTGATAATCTTCAACAGGGTTTAGACGCTTTAGCTAATTATCTACAAGCTTTGGGCTATAATTTCCCCTTACCAAGCTTAGACAAGAAAAGTCTTACTCCGGTTTATCTCAAATTTAACACCAAAAAACAGAACTTTTATCTAGACGATTACGACGGAGACTATCGAGGAGTGTTAATCTCTTATCAAGGAGAAGATTTAGATATCATGGGAACTTATGGTTACTTTCCTTTGGATCTATTCTAAAATGAGTGGATAGAGTATCTGAGTTAAATTTATGACTGACGAAGAAGTAAAAGAAGCGATCGCCCTAGCTAAAAAAACCAGATCCATGGATTTTACCCTCTCTGGTGAAGGTTTAACCTCTCTTCCTCCAGAAATCGGGGAATTAACTCAAATCGCTAAACTTAACCTCAAAGATAATAAACTTACCGAACTACCTCCAGAAATCGGTAAATTAACCAACCTCAAGCGATTATCTCTTAGTAACAACAAGATTGCACAACTACCACCAGAAATTGCTCAACTACAAAATCTAGAGATTATTTACGCGGGTAACAATAAACTCACCACCATCCCTCCAGAAATAGGACAACTAACCAATCTACAAGGACTCTATCTTAACGATAACGGTTTAACTAGTTTACCACCAGAAATTGAAAATCTGACTAATCTGAGAAACTTTGATTTACGTAAAAATCATCTACCTATCCCCAAAGAAATTGTCGAAAAAATCCACCAACCAGCCAGCATAATTAAATACTATCTCGAATATCAATCAGCAGAAGCATCTTATCTCTACGAAAGCAAAATAATTATTATTGGTTCTCTAGGAGTAGGTAAAAGTTCAGTAGTTCAACAATTACTAGAAGGTAAATTTAATCCCTATCATATCAGAACCGTTGGTTTAAATAAACAAAATCTTCCCATAGAATATAACCAAAATCAAGCCAATATTCAACTCTGGGATTTTGGGGGAACAGCAAATATGCACCCTATTTATGATTGTGCTTTTTCGCAAAATTCTCTTTATTTAATAGTAACAGAAGGTGGAGAAGATCCAGCTAAACTAGACTACTGGTTTAAACGTATTGCTAGTATTAATAAAAAAGCACCTCTAGTTTTAGTCATTAATAAAATTGACCAAGGCTTAACTATTTTAGATAAAACTACCATATCGAGAAACTACGCTGAAGTAAAAACAATCAACGAGATATCCTGTAAAAAGCAACAGGGAATAGAATATTTAAAAACAGTAATTACTCAACAAGTAGAAGCCTTAATTAATCTTAATAGCGAAACTCCTCCCAATTGGATTGCTATGAAAGAAAAAATAGCAGCTTTAGAAACACCTTTTATTAGTTACGAAGAATATCAACAACTTTGTAAACAAGAAGTTATTTTAGAAGAAAAAGAACAACAAGACTTAGCTAATTTCTTAGCAGATATCGGGGTAATTATCTATCGACCAAATTATCTGATTAAACCCCAATGGTTTATTAATAATTTAGAGTTGATATTTAACGATATGGACTTTCAACAAGAAACTCTTGGTATCGTTAATGCTAATCACATTCAAACATTATTAGAATTACCCAACCTACAACAAGCTCGTTTTTTCCTAGACATAATCGAGAATCTAGAACTAGGTTTTAGTACAGAAACACCCGATACAATCATTATACCTAATCTGTTAAACCCTCAAGAACCAGCTACAGGAGATTGGGAAAACCCTAGTAAAGTAGAATATCAATACCCCGTCTTTTCTCCGCAAATTATCCCGCGTTTAACCGTAAGGATGAAAAAATATATCGAAGCTAACCTCTATTGGCGCGATGGAGTAGTATTTAATAATAGAGGCGATCGCGTTTTGGTAAAAGCAAATCCACAAACACAAATTATCTCTGTTACCAGTAACCCAGAAACCCAAACAGACTTTCTTAACAATGTTTGTAGTCAATTAGAAAAGGTTAATCAACTCACCCCAGGAATTAAAGCTAATAAACTCAAACCTAAATCTAAACAACAACCAATCAGTCAAACTCCACCACCCCCACCTATTAGGGAAGACAAGGGAGACAAGGGAGACAAGGGAGACAAGGGAGTTAGAGAAGAAAGGAGAGTTACAGAAAACAATAGAGAGAAGAAAAAAGGCAACAAATGGATACTCTATGGAAGCTTATTTGTTGGGACTATTGTCATAATAGTTATCATCTCTACTATACTATCCTGAGGTTTCCTCATCTTCAAAGAGAAGTTCATCAAAACAATCATAACCAACCTCTTCTTTAGCTTCTTGAGAGAGTTGTTCGTATTCCTCAAAGCTATATTGCGCTTGAAACTTATCAATTGTACATTGACAGAGAATATCCGCGTCTTCAGGAAGTAACCCCTCGGCGATCGCCAATTCTCGACAATCAGCTAGATAGTCTGTCACAAAATCCTCGGGATAGACATGGGGTGTAGGTTGACTTTCTTGAGCAAAAACCTTACCTGGAATAAACAGCAAGCAAAAAATACCGATATAGCGCAAGGCCAAAGGTAAAAGGGAGTTAAAAGCTTTGTTCATAGAGTTTTTGGTCATTTTTTCGCGCGCGAGAGTTTGTCAATATCTGACTGCTCATTGGCATGCTTGTATTATTAAACTACATAAGTAACCTTTAGGGTAGCCCTTAGCGCAAGGAAAGAGGGGAATGAGTTCGGAGTTATTCCAAATGCGCGAAAAAATAATTAATTCTTCATTCTTCATTTCCTCTTCCCCATTCCCTCTTCAAGTAGCGCTATAGTATCTAAGCTATTTAAACTAAGGAGCGGGAGCTACAGTATCAATGACTTCTAATGTACCATCTTCATTGACTCGCCAAACATCATAATTACCGATAACATCGCCATTCTCATCGATATCGACATTACCACTAGCACCTTGGTAATTAATTTCTTGTCCATCACGAATCAAGGCGATCGCTTCACAAGGATCGCTCACTTCCACACCAGGTGCATTAGCTACCTCACGGATTTTATCTCTGATACCCTCTCCCGTATTAGACTGAGCAGCTTCTGCGGCTAACATTAACAAGACAGTAGCATCCCAAGTATGGGGAACAAAAGCACTCACTTCCTTACCTGTACTTGCTTGCCAAAGAGCGGTAAAATCATCTAAACCAGTACCACTAGCACCGGGTACAGTTCCTAGAGAACCAGCAATAATTGATTTACCATCAGCAGTTTTACCCACTTGTTCCACAAAATCGGGACTAAACACACCGTCTGTTAAGAAAACGGTGACATTCTCACTCAAACCTTGTTTAAAAGCAGATTGTAATAAAATACTTCCTGTTTCTGCATAAAGTACAGCAGCCACACCCTCAGCATCACCACCAAAAGCCGCCGCCGCTTCTGTATCTAAACTAGTTGCTCTCGGTTCATAACGTACAGGGTTATCACGGTTAACTACTGTTCCCCCTAAACCTTCAAAAGATTCTACAAATTGTCGCTCAAAACCTACACCATAGTCATTATTAATCACTACTGTAGAGACTCGGGTTAAACCCTGTTGATTGACTAAAGCAGCTAAAGCTTGAGCTTGATAAGTATCGGGAGGAGCAGTACGCGCCCAAAAACCGTTAAAATCGCCATTTTGTGCTCTTTCGGTGAATACAGGACTAGTGCTACCAGGTGAAATTAACATTATTTGATTACGTACCGCAGTATCTACCGCAGCTGTAGAAACACTGCTCGCAAATGCACCCACTACCCCAGCGACGCGATCGACTTCAGCTAGTTTAGTCATTGCTGATGCACCAGCGGCTGGATCTGTTTGACTATCTTCGTGAACGATCGTAACTGGTTGTCCGTTAACTCCTCCACAAGCGTTAATCGTTTCAACGGCTAAATCAGCAGCTAAAGGCATATTTTGCCCAATTGAGGATAAATCTCCTGTGGTAGGGACTAATGTACCAATTTTTAAACCTTCTTGAGCTACAGCACTAGCTGTTGTATAAGTAGTTAATAGGCAACTAGTACTTAGGGTAGTTAGGGCTAAACTGACTATTTTTCGGTAATTTCTCTTCATTAACAATGCACTCCTCAACTTTTAACCGATTGAAAACAAATTATAACAATAAAATAAATTTTGGTTATGATTAAGTTAAGGTTACTTTGGATAACAAAAGTGCTTTAAAAAATAGGCTCTTTTAACCTTGGTATGATTGAACATAGTTACAATAGCATTGGTAGGTTAGAGAATCAAAACAGATAAAAATAACTCTTTCCAAATCTTGGTCATTAATTAAAAAATCATTAACTGTTTGAACCGCAATAGAGGTAGCAAATTCTAGCGGGAAACTATAAACACCTGTACTGATCGCCGGAAAAGCGATCGTTTTTAATTGTTTTTCTTTGGCAATAGTTAAACTATTTTTGTAACAACTAGCTAGTAATTCTGGTTCATTTTGTCTTCCCCCTCTCCAAATTGGACCCACTGTGTGTATAACCCATTTAGCTGGTAGTTTATAACCGAAGGTTATCTTAGCGTCTCCTGTATTGCAACCTTTGAGAGTACGACATTCGGCTAGTAAATCTGGTCCGGCAGCACGGTGAATTGCCCCATCTACACCTCCACCCCCTAGAAGAGAGTTATTGGCTGCGTTAACGATCGCATCTACTCTTAGTTGAGTAATATCTCCTTTGGTTACTTCAATCCTTAAATCCATAATTATTTCTTTGGGCTGTTTCCTAATTGGTTGCTTGTTGGGAGTCAAATAGCTCCAGAATTTGATAACATTTAGTAACAGAAAGACTTTTAAAATACACTTGAATTTTAATTAACTTAAATTTATACTAGGTGACAAAAATGAACCCAAAATATTCCTTTATCCTACTTGCGGGGTTAACTGCAATTCAATTATACTCTAGTCTAGCCTTAGCACAAACACCAGTAGATCAGACTAGAGAAGCTGAAGGGAAAAACGCAGTAGCTACCATTAATCGCTCTCAACAAGCTTATCATTTTGAGAGACAAACCTTTGCTACAGACATTAATCAACTTGGTGTAGTTATACCTGATAATCCTTACTACTCTCAACCGATAATTGCTTCAACAGATAATCTAGCTACAGTAATAGTTAATGCTCAACAAGATGATTTAAGAAGTTTCTCAGGTGCAATCACTTATAATGAAGGTACATACAATCAAATTATTTGTCAAAGTGACAATTCTGGTACTACCATTAATGCTCCTTCTCTAGAGAATAGTCAATTGATATGTCCTTCTGGTAGTAGTGAAAGTTTTCTAAATTAATCTTAAACAAGTTATGGCACTGGTTGTTTTATAAGTCATAAATAAGCAATTATTTAGCAATAATAGTTATGCCTGCTCGTGATTATTACCATGATGTTGTCAAAAAAGCCCTGGAAAAAAATGGCTGGACGATTACTCATGATCCTTATCCTATCAAACTAGCAAGGGGAAAGAATCTAGTTGTTGATTTAGATAAAATTATTCGTCTTTTCACCTTTAATGTCAATCAAACGGAGATAGTAACATGGATACCTTAAATAAAACTAATCTTAAACAAGCCATTATCAAAGTTTTAGAAGATTATCGAAATTTTTTAGGTTCAGATTCAGAAACTTAAATTCAATTACTTTTTTTCTCAGATCATATCTATCTTAATGGCGCGAGAGTATCAAAAATCTCAAGTAGAAAATCACATACTCTTTTTAATCATGGCAAAAAGATCACTATACGCCTCTCTAGAGGGCGCAAGATTGGCTAAACAGGCGTTTTCTCGCAAGGGTTGGACTCAAGAAAATTTAGCCTGGGAAATAAATCTCAAGACTCGTCAACCTATTTGGCGGTTTTTCTCTGGTCGTCCTATCGAACGAATTAATTTTATCGAAATTTGTAATATTCTCGACTTAAATTGGCGAGAGATTGCCGCTAACCCTCCTGCTGAAGTAGGAGATCCCATAGAACAAAGTTTACAAGATTTAGACCTCTTGGTCAAGGAAACGCGATCACAACGCCAAGACAAAATTCAGTCTCAATGTGGGACTCTACAACTATTAGATATTAACTATCCAGTAGGAATAGAAAATATTTATATCGATGTCAATTTTTTAGAAGAAATCAGTAGTCAAGAGATATTTAGCTTTAAAACACTCTCAAAGCTGCCACCTTCTGAATTAGACCGTTTCGGTTTAGGTGATGTCTCCCAAAAACAAATACCCGGGGTTGAAGCGGTGGAATCCCTCTTGAAAGTCAGGGTATTGGGTAAAGCAGGTTGTGGTAAGACTACCTTTCTCCAACATTTAGCTATTCAATGCAACCAAGGTGATTTTGCCTCGAATCGAGTTCCTATCTTTATTACCTTGAGAGATTTTGCCGAAGAATCTAGACAGATTCAGAACTATAGCCTATTAAGTTACATTAATGCTGAATTTGTTACTTCCGGCATCACTAATCCCTCCCTGTTAGAAACTTTACTAAGCCAAGGTCGTGTCTTACTATTGCTCGATGGGTTAGATGAAGTACTAGAAATAGATCGTAAAGCGGTTTTAAAAGAAATTCGTCGCTTCTCGGAAAACTATCAAAGTAATTTATTTGTAATAACTTGTCGAACAGCTGCCAAAACATTAACTATTAAGGGATTTACTGATGTTGAAATCGCTGCATTTACCCAAGAGCAAATTACAGCCTTTGCCATCAAGTGGTTTACTGCTTTAACCAAGACTAATGCTAGGGATGGAGGAGAAAAAGCGACTGAGTTTATAGAAAAGTTAAACTTACCTGAAAATTTGTCATTCCGTAAACTAACAGTCAGTCCCTTGTTTTTGCATCTCGCTTGTTGGATCTTTGATCGTCATGGTCAATTTCCCTTCAAAGAAACTGAGTTTTATAAACAATGTCTGGATCTACTTTTAGGTAAATGGGATGAAATTAGAGGTGTAGAAAGAGATGAGGTCTATCGAGGATTTATCTTACCTCAAAAAATTAAGTTGCTGAGTCAGATTGCAGCGGCGACTTTTGAACAGGGTTCTTACTTCTTTAAAAAACTAACCATCCAAGCATATATCGGGGACTACATTCGGTCTTTACCTAATGCTCCCACTGAACCAGAGGAATTAGAAATTGATAGTGAAGCTATTCTGCAAGCGATAGAATTACAGCACGGGATTTTAACGGAAAGAATGCACGGGATTTTCTCTTTCTCCTATTTGGCATTTCAAGAATACTTTACCGCTCGCAAAATTGTAGCTAGTTATAATTTACAACCTTTAGAAAAAGTTCTAGAAAGTTTAGTTGGTCACATTACTGAACCCAGGTGGAGGGAGATTTTTATATTGACATCAAGTATGCTACGCAGTGCTGATTCTTTGGTACAGTTAATGAAACAAAAGGTAGATTCTTTGGTAGCCCAAGACCCCCATCTGCAAGAGTTTTTAAGCTGGGCTAATCAAAAATCTCTGGCAACTCCTCCAACCCCATCGGCTACTCGTGCTTTTTACCTGGCTTTAGCCCGCTATCCTCACCTAACCTCTGACTTTGTCTTAGCTTGTGTCATCGACCAAGGAATATTTTTGGATGTGTTACTGGATAACTTGCTAATCAAGTGTTCTCAATTTGATAGTGATTTCGCTCACGCATATGTTTGTAGTGAGGCTCTTAGTAATGCTCTGAGTATTGTAGTCGATATCGGCTTTAAACAATCTTTGGAAGTGCTTAAAGACGAACTCCCTGAAGCTAAGACAAATCCAGAACAGTTTCAATCTTGGTGGCAGAAGAACCATCAACGCTGGAGTGAGCGGTTAAAAGAGGTGATCACTCAACACCAGAATATTCAACATGATTGGAATTTTAGCTCAGAGCAAGAATTAATTCTACAAAAATACTATAATGCTAATCAGCTATTGATGGATTGCCTAAATGGTGATTCTGAAGTAACTTCAGCTGTACGAGAAGAAATCAAAGCAGCTTTATTATTACCCCAAAAAGAAATAGAAGAGAGAGAGTGGCAATAGTTTAAGTTTTAGCAACTCTTTCTCTTAGGCAGGATTTTCACACATGAACTAACTTAAAGTTCTAGCTAACTGCAAAAGCAATAACTAAGATTGTGACTATAAACACAACTGCTCCTGCCCCCCAGAAAAGATAGCGCAACTGTTGTCTAGGATTGGGATAGGATGCTGCATAGGCTGCTGGTTCAACAGCATAATTATTGATTAATCCTTCGTCATCTTCTGTATAGCCTTTGACAAGTTCATCATTATCCTCAAGGTCAGAGTTTATTCCAGAGGGAATCAATTCAGTTCCATCACTATAATGGACAGAATTAGCACTTTTATTACTGGGAGTGGTTGTTGTTGTTACTGGTTGTTTTTTCATGATTAAATTATAACATATTTTCAAAAAACTTGTGATTAATGCTAAAATTTTGAAATCTTAAAATACATAGTGATGTTTGGTTATTTTCTGCCAAATAAACCATAAATTCAGATAGCGACTAATCATATACATTATATTTTATCCTGGAAAGATGCAATGGGGTGAAAGAGTGAAACCCTTTTGTTCCGTTGTGAGCGCTCTATACTTCTAATTCCATCATGGGAAAGGAATAGCAAGTTATAGGTGTGGAGAACATTTGTCCTGTTTGGAGCATTAGTTAGGAGAATCATAAGTACTCGCTATATATCTAGAGTAAGTTTATGTTGGTTGCTCATAATCTTTGTCTTCCTTGATTATTTACTTATAAACCAGTCTGACATATCCATGTTTTAAATAATGTATAACCAAAATTTGCCTATTGAATAAATTGTCTAAAATGTTTGAAAACGGTTTAATTTTTTGACAATGAAAGAGGGTATTAACTGCGTCTCATTAGCCACTTACTTAATTCCATCGCAAAAAATACAAATATACTTAATGCTAAACAGATTACCAAGTCCCTGACTGACAAGGGGGTTGTTTTAAAGACGTGTTGTAAAATAGGAACATATATAACTGCCATTTGTAAGCTAAAAGTTAGAGCAACAGCAGCCAACATAGGTTTATTAGATAACAGTCCAATCTGAAATAGCGAGTATCGTCCAGAGCGCATAGTTTCTGCCAATGCGATGCGAGAGAAGGCAAGGGTGGTGAAGACCATGGTTTGCCAATTAGGCAGGTTACTAGACCAATAATTGTAAGCAACAGCCAATAAAACTATACCCAGTAACAGTCCTACCCAGATAATATCTCGACCGACCCCACGACTAAAAATACTTTCATTGGGATGATGGGGACGGCGCTTCATGATTTGTCTTTCGGCGGGCTCGACACTCAAAGCCAAAGCTAATAAACCATCGGCTAAGAGATTAATCCAGAGAATTTGCACCGGAATCAACGGTAAAGGCATTCCTAAAAAAGGTGCTAGTAAAATAACCCAAAGTTCTCCCGCATTTCCAGTTAAGGTATATCTAATAAATTTGCGAATATTGTCATAGATAACCCGTCCTTCCTTAATAGCAGCAATAATCGTGGCAAAGTTGTCATCTAGTAACATCATATCAGCAGCTTCTTTAGCCACATCAGTACCAGTGATTCCCATCGCTATGCCAATATCCGCTTGCTTGAGAGCAGGAGCATCATTGACTCCATCTCCGGTCATCGAGACAATTTCACCTCGTTTTTGCAAAGCCTTGATAATATTTAACTTATGCTTGGGCGAAACTCTTGCGTAAACAGAAACTTGATCTACTTGGTTTTCTAATTCTTCTTGAGACAATTGTTCTAATTCTTGTCCAGTTAAAAAGCGATCGCTGAACTCTATGCCTAATTCCTGAGCGATGTGTTGAGCAGTAAGAGGATGATCTCCGGTGATCATGACCGGACGAATGCCCGCAGTTTGGCAAGTCTCTATGGCTTCTTTAACTTCGGGGCGAATCGGGTCAATCATGCCAATAATACCCAGGAAAATTAAATTTTGTTCCAGGCTTTTGAGATCTATACTATCATCGGGAATGTTTAGAGGTCGGCAAGCAACCCCTAAAACCCGCATACCGTCCTGTGCTAACCGGTCATTATCCCTTAAGATTTTTTCCTGCCAAGTTTTTTTGATAGGTTCTATTTTCCCGTTCACCCAAACTTGATCACAAATTGAGAGCAAGCCGACCACTTCTCCTTTAGTAAATACAAGGTGAGAGGATTCTGCTAATCCCAAAGCAGCAAAATCTATTGATTCCAATGTTTCGTTAAAATCACGCGATGCCTTGGTAATACTATGTACAGTACTCATCAGCTTCCGCTCAGGGTCAAAGGGAATCTCAGCAACTCGGGGAAAAGCTTTCTCTAAGCTAGTCTTTCTCAAGCCATAACGCGCCGCAACTACTACCAGAGCACCCTCGGTTGGGTCTCCCACGGTATGGAATTGGTGAGGGATAGTTGGATCTGCTTCTAAGATGGCATCATTACAAAGTAGCCCTCCTATAAGTAATAGGTTCAATATTGCTTGTTCTTTTAATACAGGCCAGGAATCTTCGTAGCTATTTAAACCCAAGGCGCTCGATCTCAGCGGGTTTGTTAAATTCACTTGATGACCAACCACAGAGAGCAAAATAACAGTCATCCGATTCTCAGTTAATGTCCCCGTTTTATCAGAACAGATTACCGTTACTGACCCTAAAGTCTCGACAGCAGGTAATTTGCGAATCAATGCCCGTTGTTTGAACATTCGTTGCGCCCCCAAGGCTAAGGCAATGGTGACCACTGCAGGCAATCCCTCCGGGACGGCCGCTACTGCCAAACTTACCGCAGCAAGGAACATAAAGGATAACTCCTCTCCTCGGAGAAGTCCTAGTGTAAAGATAATGGCTACGATTAAGAGAATGATCATAGCTAGCCTGACTCCGAGTTGGTCTAAGCGTTGCTCTAAAGGGGTTGGTTGAGGTTTGACAGTTTGGATAGCTGTAGCAATCTGCCCCAATTCAGTCTTGTTTCCTGTTTCTGTGACTACTCCTAAACCTCTGCCATAGGTAATTGTTGTACCCATATAAGCCATATTCAGGCGATCTGCTATGGGTAAATCACCTTGTACGGACATTTGAGCTTGTTTGTCCCTAGGGTCAGATTCTCCTGTCAGGGAGGCTTCCTGAATTCGTAAATTGAAACTCTCTAACAAGCGGTAGTCTGCCGATACTAGGTTGCCAGTTTCGAGTAAAACAATATCTCCCGGGACTAGCATGCGCGCTGAAATTTCCCTTACTTTTTTGCCACGATGTACTTTAACCATGGACACAGCTAACTTTTCTAGAGCGGCGATCGCTTGGCTGGCTTGATACTCCTGCCATACTCCTAAAAAGCTGTTGAAGACAACAATGGTCAGAATGGCACAAGCATCAATGTAATAACCTAAAGCCAGAGAAATAGCCGCCGCTACAATCAAAATGAGTACTATTACAGCGGTCAGTTGCTTCCAGAACATTTGCCAGATATTTTCTCCTGGATTCTTGGTTAATTCGTTAAAACCATATTCCTTTAAACGTTGCTCAGCCTCTGATAAGCTCAAACCCTGATTGGGATGGGTATCGAGTTTTTTTAATACTTCTACTGAATCGAGTTTATACCAGTTACTCATCTCTCACCTTAGATTAAATTTTGCGTAAATCTATGCCTTCTGAATTTCTAATATCAAATCCACAAATAAATGCTAATCATAATTAACTTTACTCTGATTTTATTTTAATAACTAGATTCTTGGATTTGATTATAGTAAAGATTTGTGAGATTTTAAGACAAATCAAGCAATTTATACAGTCACGAAACAATTGCTAAAACATGATTTAGAACAACCGAATGCCATAGTAATATTAGTTAGGAAAAATTTCCTATCTTAAGTACATAATAATATTGCCAATTAAGGAGCAAATCATGAGTTCTAAAGATAAAGCCAAGGCAACAGCTAAAAATATTGAAGGTAAAGCTCAAGAAGCTGTAGGTAACCTAACAGGAGACCCCCAAACTCAAGCCGAGGGTAAGAAAAAACAGGTGGAGGCAGAAGTTAGTCATGTTGCCGAAGATGTGAAGGATGCAGTCAAAAAAACAGTTGACTAGTCGGTTATTTTTCCAAACTCTCTCTATTAGGTAGGGCTAACAAATTTTCTTAGTATTTTGGGTAAAGTTACGTCATCCAGTACTAAGAAAGTTTTTCTTTTATCAATTTAGCAAATTCTTTGTTGGAGCTTAATTAAAATGATTTCAATAATGCAAAAGTTTCGTCGCTTTTTCCTCACCATCAGTTTAAGTATCTTGCTTATTACTGTCACTGCTTTTAGTTTTGGAACTATGGATAGTTGGGCTGCTAATTTACCCACGCAACTCGCGGCCAGGAATCCAGCTGAGATCATGACCAAAGATAACGAGAGCAATTCTAAAATGGTTCAAGAAGAAGAAGCCAACCGCTTTAAATCTGAATCGTTAGAAGGGATGAATGAAAGTATTCTTAATCCTAACTACCAACCTAATGGTAAAACTAAACAATCAGCAGGAGAAGATCGTCAGAATCTCAAAGATATCAAAACTCAGGCTAGTGACTCGATGGATTTATACGTAGATGAATAAACCCAAGAAAAATTTTTCTACAATAGCGATCGCCAAATGACGAAAATTTAATAAATAATATTATTCCCCTCCGCCATAAAGGTAGAGGGGTTGAGTATAGGGGTAACTCAAGTCTTAGAAAGGTTATTAGCGAAGGGTTCGCCCTGTCACTAAGTTATAGACAATGGCAATTAATGCTATAACCAAAAGTAAATGAATTAAGCTACCACCAATATTGATGGAGAATCCTAACAACCAAAAGATGATAAGTACAACAGCAACGGTCCAAACAAGATTAGACATAATTCCCTCCATTTAGTTAATAAATAATTGTTTGCCTGAATAAATATCCTTTGCTCAAGTAATTGAAATGCAATTCAAACAATGTTTAATTGAAAACATCTTGAACCTTATCTTTTACGTCTTCTAGGATATTTCTACCTTGACTTTCAACTTGTTTGCCTCTTCCTATCACCTGATCTTTGGGACTATTAGTTAGGTTACCAATTGCTTCTTGAGTTTTACCTTCAAGGTTTTTGCTAATAGCTTTAGCTCTACCTTTTAACTGCATTTTGTCTTTAAGATCTTCTGCTGCTTTTAGTTCCTCACTTTGGACCTGTTTGATTTTTCCCATCATCTGATCTTTGGGATCACCAGTCAGATTTCCCAGTGCTTCTTGAGCTTTGCCTTCAACATTCTTGGTCATGGCTTCGACTCGATTACTCGTTGCGAGTTGTGTGGGTAAATTGGCAGCCCAACTATCTGTAGTTCCAAAATCAAAAGCAATGGTAATAGCCAGCATAATAGTTAAAATTATGGTTACAAAAAAGCGACGAATTTGTTTAATTGACATTATCTTAAAAGCTCCAAAAATTTGATAGATTAACCTAGAATGAAATAACGTTGATTTTTATGGTTTGACGACAGCTTCGACCATAACGTTATTAACGCCTTTGATTTCCATGGCTAAGGGTTGAATTTTATCGAGTTCATTCTGTGTGGCTACTACACCCGATACGGTAATATCCGCGTCTTTAGCAATGACGGTGAGCTTACCACGAGGTATATTTGCCTCTAGTTTGCTACGTACTTCACTGGCTAAATCTGCATCATTACGAACCTCGGAATCTCCTACCATATCATTGCGTTCCTCCCGTGCTCGAATATCCGCATCTAGCTGACTTCTGCGCGTTGCACTTTCGGCATCATCTTGAGTAGATTGCAGATTTTCTGTTGTTGAAACTTGCTCGTTATTGTCTGTTGTAGGGGCATCGAATGCTGTTTTACTCTCAGTGCAAGCCGAGACAGTTCCTATGAGCAGAACACCAAACAATAAGGGCAGAATAGGTTTTATTCTGATAATTTTGTTCATTTTGTAATCCTTAACTGAATACAGTTGTTATTGGGATGAAAATATTTCTGGATTTTCTCTACACTATGGATCTAACCGATTGGCTCGATAAATCATAGATATACCAATCATGAATGTCATGTTTGTCAAAAATTGACTTAGCTAGTTTGATATCTACTTCTGACCCTTCCACTATGACCAGATAACCTCCCTTAGCAATGCGATCATCATATATTTTGGCGCGATCTTCGGGAATACCTAAGCCCACGAGTCCTCCTGTCAAGCTACCAGCTGCTGCCCCAATCACACCTCCTGAAATAGCAGTGGCGATCGCAGTAGCTGCAGCACCGGCTAACATCACAGGACCGACACCGGGAATAGCAAGAGCGCCCAAACCGACCAATAAACCGGCAAATCCGCCTATCGTACTACCCGCGATCGCTCCATCTCTGGCAGTCTCTTTGGCTTTATTTTCGTCAGTATCCAAGTTGACTGAGGGCTCTCTGGTTTTGTAAGTATCCAAGTTGCCTGCATCTACGAAGGGACCTCTGGTTTCGTCAGTATCCAAGTTACCTGTGTTTACTAAGCGATCGCTAGTATTAGCTCCTGTAAATTCGGGATAGTGATAGATATCAAGCCCTATAACTGAAACTTGCTCCATGAAAAAACCATGGTCTTTTAATTCATGTAAAGCGATATCGGTGGTTTTATGATCTGAAAATGTACCTACAGCCCTTTGTGTTAATCTGCTCATTATTTTCTCCTAAAACGCATTTATTTTTTGACTTCATTTTTTTATCTTTAATGGATGATGCGATACATTTTTTTATTTATCTCCTTTTTTTAAACTCAATTATTTGCTCACGTTTTCACTCTAATCTGACGTTGTTTGATTTCGTGATTGAATTAACTTAAAATTGTTTGAATTGATTGAATACGAAACAAAATGTCACAAACTCAAGAAGATTAACTGTAATTTAAATAATTCTTTAAAAATGAACGCTACACTCTACCACGGAATGCCGAAAGAGCCGCTTCTGAGTATGATATATAGGAATAATAGCACCTAAAACCTAAAACCTAAAACCTAATTTTTGAGAGTCAAATTGCTCCAAAATTTGATAACATTCAGTAACAGAGAGACTTTTACTCAGAGCATCTACTAGGAGATAATAAGACTCTTGATGTTGTTTAATTAACTCTTGAGCACGAATTAAGGCTAAATTGATTTTCTGTTGATGTTGTGAAGTGGGAATACCTGCTAAGTTTAAAGCTATGAGCACATTTTGCTTATCTGTTACTCCTCCCTCTGCTTTTTTATAAATAAATTTTTCTGCTGCTATTCCCCCTAACCAAACTGTACAAAAATTATCTAATTTGGCTTGTTCGATCTTCAACATTTCTAAATCAAAAACTATCCCTCCTCTGCCTGAATAACCACGACGCCAAGCATCCCAAGAGTTTAGGGTATAATCTTTAACAGGAATTCCTAAGTAATAAGCTACTAAAAAATGTCCCGCTTCATGATAAATAATTCGTTTTTTTTGTTCTTCGTCAGCCAAAATATCGAGGAGAATATTTGAACCTTGATTATTCCAAGCAAATGTATCCAGTACACCCAATCCTAATAATAACGCGGTAATGCTCGCGGGAAAAGTAGGAGAGAGATTGATTATAGGTGCAATTAGACTTAAAAAGGTGAGGCTAAATACTCCAATAGCAATAAGATTTAAACTGCTTTGTGACATTTCAATAGGTCTCTAATTTGACTAGGATTATTAACTAAAAGAATATCTGATTCGGTGAGTAAATCTTTTACTGTGGTTTCTAACTCTTGTATCGCTAAACCTGAGAATAATTGGTTAGCCATAATGTTAACAATATTGCTTAGATAGGTATGTCCTTTTTTCTGTAAGTCATAACCATAAATAATTACTGGTTTATTTAACTCTTTTTTGATATAGTTAATTAGCTCTAATTCGATTCTTTCCCATCGGGTAATTAGGGCGATCTCCTCGGTTTTTTCATGTTCATGCAGAAATTCTAACCAAAATTCAAAATTAGTCCCGAGGATAGCATCTTGACCAATACTAATAACTATTGACTCTCCTAAACCTTCTTTTTGTAAAGCTAATGCTACTTCATAACTTAAATTAGGACTATCTGTTAGTATTCCTATCCTTCCTGGTTGATAAAATTCAGTTGACCAAATTCCTAAAGATAATTCTCCAGGGATTAATATTCCTCCACTACCTGAACCTAAAATTAAAGTATCATGCTCTTTAGCTATGCGCAATAAGCGAATCATATCTAAAGGAGGTACTCCCTGGGAAAAGATGATTAGTTGTTTAATACCAGAGACGATCGCTTCTGTTGCTGCGTCTAATACCTTGTAGGGGTGGACAAAGATTAGACTAGTGCTAATCTCACCCACCTCGGCGATCGCTTCTTCTACGAGAGCAAAAATTGGTATTGCCTCGATTGTATCTTGTTCTTGACTCGGGTCAATTCCTGCGACAATCTTTGCTCCTTGTTCGAGCATTTGCGTAATATAACTGATTACCTCTATTCCTTTAAGTCCTTGTACTAAAATCTGACCCGAGATCTGCCAATTCATCTTTAGCTCCTTGTGTTAAAGAAATAGTTTGTGTTACTGCACTTTCTAAGTCTTCTGACCAGTATACAGGTAATCCTGTTAATAACTTTTGCCAGGGTTCAAAATCCTGAGTCAATAAACGTAACACTAGGGTTGGGGGTTTTATTTGAGGTTGAATCTGGACTTTGTGACGGTTGATTATTCCTGTTGGTCTTTCGTAGCGTTCATCGCTTTTAATTTTAGGTATATACAAAGATTGTAAATAATCAGCGATTACTCCGACTACTAACTCACTATAGTCTTGATTTTTGAGAATGTTAATTAAGATAACCTCTACCTCGGGGATACTTTCCCATTCTTTTAATCCTTGTTTTAAATCATCGAGATTATCTTTAATCACTAAACAACCCACGCTGAATTCTGAAGGGGTGATTAAATCTAAAGTCGCCATTCCTAAATCAACACTATTGCAGATAATTCCTATTTTGGCACTTTTGGGTTGAGAATGTAACCATAACAGAGGTTGAATCTCAGACTCTATCAACCCTTTAAGCTTAGGATGACGTTGGATACCCGCATCATTAGCACTAATTCTACCATCGAGAGCCATTACTTCACCTTCGGGACTAATTCCTAAGGGGTTAATTTCGATTAAGTCTAAGTCTTTAGATATAAATAAAGTGTACATCTTGGTGACAATTTCGCTCACCTCTTCGATGAGATTACCAGTTAACCCCATTTGACGACAGAGTTTTCTCCCGTGATAAGGGAAAAAGTCCCCTTCTAAGGGGATAACTTGTAGATTAGCTAAGAGAATATCAAGGTTTACTCCTCCCTGAATAGAACCTAGTAGCACAGGACAATTGCGTTGATAATCTAGAACTATCCCTAAAAATAGCTCTTGTTGCACGTTGTATCTCGCTTCTGCTAAGACAACTTCAGGAAATTGACCTAAAATCGGGAGATTGAAAATTATACTAGCCGCGGCGATCGCGTCTATGGTATTCTGTGCAAACCTTACCCCACCTGCTTTACCTCGACCTGAGGCTCTAACCTGAGACTTAACTACAATAGGGTAGGGTATCTCTAATTGTCTTAATTCTCTTGGTTCAGCAATCACCTGAGAAGGTAAAGTAGGAATACCAACCTGTTTAAATAACTCCTTCGCCTGATACTCTAATAAATCAACCATAAAAATTTAAAACCTATTATCTATTTAATATAGTAATCTCAAATGTTAGAAACTCGAAACGGCTTAATCTCTTTGTCTGAACTCGAACAATTCTTAACACAGTCTCTCTCTCATCATAATGTAGGGGTTGTTCCTCGTAAAATCTCCTGTTTGGTCAGAGAAAAGAATCTCATGATTATGCTACACTATGAACAGCCGGCGATGCCATACCCTCGCAAGCTTTTTGGTGTGGTTAAAGAACATTTAGCTCAATTAGTAGTTTCATCTGAGTATCAAATTTTACTCTATTTAGTAGTTCAAGACCAATATCAAACTAACTTATTACCCCCTTCTGTTAAAGTTGCATCACCACCCCCTCAAGCTTTACCTGCAACTCCTTCTCCTCAACCTAGATCTACTCAGTCAATCCAGTCATGGCGATTCCCGAAATTGCCTAAATTTGCTCTAGGAGGTGTAGGTGTAGTTACAGCTATCTTCCTCGGTTATTTAAGTCAACGTCACTGTCTATTTAGCAATAGTTGTGCTTTAATTCCTCAAGCTAATCGTTTAGCTAAACAAGCTGAGTTGATTATTGATTTTACTCCTACTGATTTATCTAAAGCATTGGTAGAATTAAATAACGCTCAACAATTACTGCAATCTATCCCCTCTGTTTCTCCTCATCATCGCGAAGCTCAACATTTAAGCCAAAATTATCAACAAAAATCTCAAGCTATTGAAAATCTCCTTCAAGCTGATACGATCAAAACAGAAGCATTATCTCTAACCCAATTACCACTGAATATAGAAACAGCTCAAGAAATAGAGTCTCTCTGGAATGGGGCGATCGCTCTGTTAGAGAGTATTTATAGTGACAGGAATCTTACAGAGTTAGCTCAAGCTAGATTAGCAGAATTTAACGCCGAAAAACAAGCAATTACTAGCTTAAAAACCGCTCAAGAAGCAGCAGAAATAGCTAAAGTCAGAGAAAGTGTCGCTCAAAGTCTGGAAAACTGGCAATTAGTCGCAGCAACCTGGCGCACAGCTTTAGAAAGATTAGCTAGTATCCCTAAAGATAGTAAAATAGCCCATGAACCAGAAATTAACCAATTAGCTACTATCTATCAATCTCGTTTAACTCAAACTCTCGATAGAGTACAACAAGAAACCATCGCTACACAATTTTTACAACAAGCTCAAGAACAAGCTAAATTAGCTCAAAATAACCTCGATAATAGAAATTGGCAAACCTCTGTAAGTTATTGGCGCCAAGCTGTAGAGATTCTTAATCAAATTCCCAGGGAAAGTTCTCTATTTACAGATGCTCAAATCCTGATGGGTAATTATCAACAATCTCTACAACAAGCACAATCTCAACAAGCTATAGCTCTTAATTTAGAACAAATCTGCAGCGCTAATATCAGGATTTGTAATTATCAGATTGATTCTGGTGTGATTAAGGTGGAGTTAACCCCCACCTATCAAGAGCAATTGCAGCAAGTAGCTTTAGCTACTAGTGTACAACCTAATGCACCTGCAGAAATGGAGTTAAGGCAACATCTCAGTGGGTTAGAAGCAATTTTCCAAAGTATTAGTAGCAATACGGGATTACCAGTAGAGATATATAACGCTCAACAGGTTTTAATTGTTACTTACCTACCTTAAGTGCATAATCTTTAAAACGCTCTAAATCAGCTTGTAAGGTTGATTCTACTATCTTCCCTAAAAATAGATTATCCATCAGTTGACCTAAAATACCAGGAATATCATAAGCAACGGTTAATCTGACTACACTACTGTTATGGCGATCGTAAAAACGCACCGCACCACGGTTGGGTAAACCATCCACCGACTCCCACTGGATAATCTGATTGGGTACTGTTTTTAAAATCCGCGATAACCAAGTAAACTTAAAGTTACCACTGGCTAATTGCCAACGGGATAAATCGGGATTGTCTGCTAAAATCTCTACAGAGTCAATCCATTTCATCCAACGTGGCATTTGTTCTAAATCAGACCATAACCCCCAGACTAAATCAATGGGAACATCTACTTCTACTTGTACGCTATGCTCTAACCAACCTTTCATATTACCTCGGTGTATCTTTGTGTGCTAAAATTGCTCTGGCTGCTTGACGCCCCGATAATGTTGCACCCTCCATGCTGTCTATATAATCTTGTTGAGTATAACTCCCCGCTAAAAAGAAGTTACTAATAGGTGTAGTTTGACTAGGGCGATAAACGTCCATACCTGGGGCTTCTCTATATAGGGATTGAGCTAATTTTACTACACTATACCAGGTCATGTTTAATTCCCGGGCTGAAGGAAATAGTTTCTGTACCTGTTTTAAGACGTGATTGGCGATCGCTTCGTTACTCTCCTTGATAAAAGGATCTCCTGGTGTTAAAACTAATTGTAACAGTGAACCCTCTCCTTGGCGATAATAATTCCCAGGACTAGTTAAGGCTAAATCCGCAAAACAGGAAAAGTCAGCATCGGCGGTATATAATAAATTATCCAGCCCTGCTGCTTCCTGCAAGGATTTACGCTTTTGTTCATCTTCTAACTCCGTTACCCAACCATCAAAGCGTAATTGTACCGTGGCTACAGGTACTGTATCTAAGCGATAAATCTTCTCAAATTCTTGCCATTGTCGCCAAGACTCGGGAATTAATCTCTGTATCCCGGGAACATCACAAGCACATAAATAATTGTCTGCTTTAATCTCCTCTACCGTCTCTCCTTGAGAGATTAATATTCCTGTTACCTTAGTTTCTTTCCCTTCCCCTGTATATAAAATCTCTTTGACACGTCTTCTGGTGTTAATTTTTGTCCCCCTTGCTTGGAGATAATTAATAATTGGTTCGTGTAAATAGGTATGGGGAGATCCTTCTAACATCCTTAATACCGAGGCTTCGGTTTTAGCGGCAAAAAACTGAAAAATAGTCAGCATACAACGGGCTGAGATATTCTCTGTATCAATGAATCCTAAAGCATAGGCGATGGGATTCCACATCCGTTGTAAACTACTATTATTGCCTCCCTGTTTTCTAAACCAATCGGCAAAACTAATCCCGTCTAAACCCCTAATCGTTTTCATCGCCCCTTCAAAATCCACTAATCCTCTGACAATTGGACTAGTACCTAAAGCTAAAGAATTGCGTAATTTATCAATAGTGGATAGTTGTGAGGTGGTAAAAAAAGCCTTTAAGCCATTAAATGGCGCACCCGTAATAAAACGAAAGTCTAATTCTCCTACTCTCCCTCCTTCGTTAATAAATGTGTGGGTATGCTCTTTGAGACGTAGGTTATCCCAAGCCCCCACCTTCTTCATCAGGTCAAATAACTCATAGTAACAACCAAAGAAAACGTGTAACCCCATTTCTATGTGATTGCCTTCGGTATCTACCCAACTACCTACTTTACCACCTACAAAAGGTCGAGATTCAAAGATTTCTACTTCTACCCCCGCATCGGCTAAATCAACCGCGGCTGATAATCCTGCTAATCCTGCTCCTACGATCGCAACACGCATCCCATCTTTACCTTCTTTGTTTTGTGAACTTATTTTAACAAATATTTTGTTAAGTTTTGTAAATTAATCCTGGAAATTGTCAATTAATCTATAGTTATAGGGAATTATTGGATTAATACATTGTAATAAGTGGAATCTAAGTATATGGATCTTATCGATAGAGCTAAAGTTATTGCTGAACAAGTTAAAAAGTTAAAAGACCAGATTCGGAACGAAGAAGCCACAAAAACAGCATTTATTATGCCTTTTCTCCAAGCTCTAGGATATGATGTTTTTAACCCTTTAGAAGTACACCCAGAATATACCGCTGATTTACCTGGTTTAAAAGGTGAAAAGGTAGATTATGCGATTTGTGTAGATAATCGTCCGATTGTTTTAATCGAGTGTAAAACTTGCACAGAAAATCTCACTAATGCTAAACATAGTTCTCAATTGCATAGATATTTTCACGCTACCGAAGCTAGGCTTGCCATTTTAACCAATGGAATTATTTATCGGTTTTATACTGATACTGATAAAAATAATGTGATGGATGATAAGCCTTTTTTTGAGTTTGATATTTTAAATTTTGATGAAAATTCAGTTAATGAGCTAAAAAGATTTACCAAAAGTCAGTTTAATATTAATGAACTAGAAGATGTAGCTCGTAATCTCCTTTATACTAGAGAGGTTAAAAGAGTTATAGCTGAACAACTATCAAATCCTTCTCCTGATTTAGTTAAATTATTAATTAGTGAAATTTATTCTGGAACTAAAACAGCTTCAGTTATAGAAAGATTTACGGAAATCACTAAAAAATCCTTACGTGAATATATAAATGAGAAAATCAAAGAAAAGTTAGAAACTGTCATTAATTCGGAAAATACTCTAGATACAAATTTAGCAACTGCAATAGATGTTAATGTTCAAGATAGTAACACTACTGCTAATGATTCAAGTCAGGAAACAAGTGAAAGAGTCACTACAGAAGAAGAATTACAAGCTTTTTATCTGATTAAGTCAATCTTACGAGAACAAGTAGATACCTCAAGAATTCAATATAAAAACACACAAAAGTATTTTGGGATAAATCTTGATGGAAAGGTACGACAGACTATTTGTCGTTTGCGTTTTAGTGAAGAAAGTGGTAAAAAATCCCTAGAAATTCCTGATAATAATGACTCCAAAAAAAGAGTAAAGACTTTATTAGAGAATTTAGACCAAATTTATGGAGTTGCTGAATTCTTAAAAGCAAGAGTTCAATTTTTAACTAAATATAATTATACTGCACAACCAGAAGAGTCTGAAGTGGTTTGACATCCTCCCCATCCTGCTCTGAGGGTGATTCTTTAAAACAATTAAGTGCGTTAACTGAACTGCTTTAAAGACGGTTGACGCGGTTCTGATACATTTATGCGGTATAAAACGATATATCATCGCACTGTACCACAAGAGCGCCATCGGGTTTAATGATGGTGGAGGTATCCCTCAAAGCTTTGAGCAATATACCCAAAGCACCGTTAAAGTCTCTTAAAAGCGTGTGTCCGCATTGAGGACATTTAAAGACTTTACTTCCGCCTAGTTTATTGTGCACGTTTTGCTGGTAAATTCTTCTGTCGTATCTATTACTTGACAGCCACTTAACTCAGCTTTATTTTTTAAGGTTTGCTTGAATCGGTAATGTGCCCACGTCAACATATTTCTAGCGGTTTTAGTGTTTATTTTCCGCTTGGTTTTATTTGTCATTTGGGAGGTTTCAAATTGGGGCAATAAGATAATCTGGTAGTTTTTGCTTAACCAGTTAGCAGCTTGCTTGTGACATTCATCTACTAGGTTTCTGATTTTAGTTCTTAATCTTGCTGCGGAAGAGCGCATTTTTTGACGTTGTCTGGATGATTTTGATTTGGCTATTTTACTCATCAGTTTGTCTAAATGTTGACAAAGCCTGGTTATTCTACCTAATTATGGGGTAAATTGTCTTTAAAGTTACACTTTCTTCACTTTTGCCTATGGCAAGATTGCAAGAGTGCTTATAACTGTTCTTGTGAAAGCTTATCACCATCGATACGGAAAATCCGTTAAATCTCCTCCAAAAGTAAATATATACAAAGAAAACTGAGTTAAACTAATATTATCTAGTTGGACATTAAAATCAGCTAAGCCAATCTTAAAGGGTGACTTAACTTCTTCGGTAGAACCTAATAAACTTTCTGCTAAAACTGAAGGTGCTTGTTCTTGTTCTTGACCTTCAGCTATAGATACCTCACCATTAGTCAGAATTAGTTCTCCACCGATAACAGGATTTAAAGCTGTTTGAGTTAAAACAATATTACCGTCAATTCCACCCTGATAGAGATCCCTTAGATCAACTTAAAAAAAGTTTCCATTCATGGTAATAACCGTTATTATCCCTGTTTTCAATGAAGCAGCTAATCTAACCCAGACTTTAGCTACCCTCATCGAGGGAGACAATTTAGAAATAATTGTAGTTGATGGGGGGAGTAGTGATGATACTCTGGCGATCGCTCTTTCTCATCAAGTCAAAGTAATTGAATGTAATCAACCAGGAAGAGCTAAACAAATGAATGCAGGAGCAGCGATCGCTACTGGAGAGATCTTATTATTTTTACATGGGGATACTCTCTTACCTCCTGACTACGCTAACGAGATTAGAGCAATTATGAGGGATACTAGCATTATTGGGGGTGCTTTTAGTTTAGCTATCTCAGGGACAAAAAAATTATTACCTTGGGTAGCTAAAATAGTTAACTGGCGATCGCGTTATCTCTCTCTTCCCTATGGAGATCAAGGTATTTTTCTGAGGAAATCAACTTTTCAAACCATGGGAGGATTTCCCGATTTACCGATTATGGAAGACTTTCAATTTATCTTAAATTTACGTAAAAAGGGAAAAATTGCCATTCTTCCCTCAACTGTAATTACTTCAGGACGTCGTTGGCAAAAATTAGGCATCTTCCCAACAACCCTTATTAATCAACTAGTTATTCTCGGTTATTTTGCAGGAGTTAAACCCGAAAAATTAGCCACATTTTATCGCCAGATTAAGTATAAATTATAACTAAAATTTTCCCAAAAATCAGCTATCTTCAATAAACCATTGAAAATAAAGTGTAAATTACAGCTGAATGCGCATCGAGCAATTACAAGCTTTTTTAGCGATTGTAGAAACGGGTAATTTTGGTTTAGCAGCAAAACAATGTCATTTAACCCAATCAACCATTAGTCGTCAAATACAAGCCTTAGAGCAAGATTTAGGCTTACCATTATTTCACAGAAGTTCTGTAGCTAAATTAACCATTGGGGGAGAACAATTATTACCCCACGCGCGCAAAATTTGTAAAGAATGGGAAACTGTACAAGACAAGTTTAACGAACTAAGATTGGGAAAACAACCAGAACTTTGTATCGCAGCGATTCACTCTGTTTGTGCTCACCATTTACCCCCTATCTTACAAAAGTTTTGTTTGGAATATCCCAATATACAACTAAGAGTAACAGCATTAGGCAGCGATCGCGCTTTAAAAGTCCTTAAAGATGGTTTAGTGGATTTAGCTATAGTTATGAATAATCCCTTTTTAACTAATAGCGTCGAAATGGCAATAGACGTACTCTATCGAGAAGAAATAGTGGTTTTAATGTCGGCTAATCATCCCTTAAGTCAGTTACTAGAAATTCCCCTAGCTGAATTAGTTAATTATCCTCAAGTAGTTTTTAAAGATGGTTATGGAATGCAGAGATTAATTCAAAATTGCTTTGATCGCTTACAAAAGCCAATTAAAATTATGATGGAATTAAATACCCTTGACGCTTTTCGAGGAGTTGTGAGACAGGGAAATGTTATCGCTTTGTTACCTAAATCTGCTTTGATTGAAACAGAAAAAGATCCTAGTTTAACTATTAAAAAAATTGCTTTATCTGGGAATATTTCCCCTTCAGACTTAACCCGAGAGGTAGTAGTAGTAACTACCAGCGATCGCCTCGCTATTCCCCCCATTGCTCATTTTTATCAACTCGTACAGCAATTTTTAAAAAAACACTAAAAAACCCCTATCTTATGACAAGATAGAGGTTTTCTGAGTCTGATTAATTAATCAGCAGCTTTTAACTCTGGTAACTTAATATTTTTAGCTAATCTGAAGAAAGCTAATAACTGAATAGTCATCCAGGTTAAATCTACTTCCCACCATTTTAAACCATGACGGGCTGAGTATTGATAAGCGTGATGATTATTGTGCCAACCTTCACCATAGGTTAATACAGCTACCCACCAACAGTTACGAGAATCGTCTCCAGAGTCATGACTACGATAGCCAAATTTATGAGTAGCACTATTAACAAACCAGGTGCAATGGAAAACTAATACTAAGCGGACAAAAATCACCCAAATTACGAATGACCAACCACCCAGATAATATAAAACTAATCCTAAAACAACTTGAATGGGAATAAAGAAGTTTTGGCAAAACTTATAAAAAGGATCGCTATTGATATCTTTGGTATAGCGCGCAATGTCTTTGTCAGCAGGTATCCTATGGAACATCCAACCTAGATGACTCCACCAAAAGCCCTTATTTGAATCATGAGGATCTAAAGGGGTATCAGAGTATTTATGGTGAATACGATGTAACCCAACCCAATGAATAGGACCTCCTTGACAAGCTAAAGTTCCACACAAAACAAAGAAATACTCGAGTATTTTAGGAGTTTCAAAACTTCTATGGGCAACTAAACGGTGATAGCCTAGGGTTATACCTAAAGCTGCTGTAATCCAATGGAATAATAGCATTAAGCCTACTGCTTGCCAACTAAAAAATTTTGGCAAAAAAGCTAACATGGCTACACCATGGATTAGAGCCATATAGATAATTGTACCCCAATCTAGAGGCAAACGGTCTTGATTTGATGTCGCAGTCGTCATGTAAACAATATGATAGAGAAGGCTAAAGGTACATTTTAAAGACAAAAAGTTTTAAAAAGCACTATTGATGATTTTGTCTGAATTTGAGACAGAGGTCAAGGAAATTTCCAAAAAATTTAGGATTTCATTCCCTAACTGGTAGTTTAATATTATTTGCTAAACCAAAAAGTGCTAATAACCGAATAGTGAGCCAAGTTAGGTCAACTTCCCACCACTGTAAACCATGACGGGCTGAGTATTGGAAAGCATGATGATTATTATGCCAACCTTCCCCATAGGTGAGTAAAGCTACCCACCAACAGTTACGAGAATCGTCTCCCGACTCATGACTACGATAGCCAAACTTATGAGTAGCACTATTAACAAACCAGGTACAGTGAAAGACTAGTACTAACCGTACAAAAATTCCCCAAATTACCCAAGACCATCCCCCTAGAGCGTAAAATATTAAACCGAGGACAACTTGAATAGGGATAAAATATTTTTGACAAAATTGATAAAAGCGATCGCTACTGATATCTTGAGTACAACGAGGTACATCTTGATCTGCAGGTATTTCGTGAATCATCCAGCCGAAATGACTCCACCAGAAACCCTGATGAGAATCATGAGGATCTAAAGGAGTATCAGAGTGTTTATGATGTAACCGATGTAAACCCACCCATTGGATTGGTCCTCCCTGACAAGCTAAAGTCCCGCAAAAAACCAAAAAGTACTCTACTATTTTCGGGGTAGTAAAACTACGATGAGCAACCAAACGATGGAAACCCAGAGTAACCCCCAATCCTCCTGTGACCCAGTGCATAAACACCAATAATACTACAGCATCGAGGCGAAAAAACTGTGGTAAAAAACCCAAAAGAGCGATCGCGTGGATACTGAACATATACCCAATCACGGGCCAATCTAATGATTTTTGTTGAGATGAACTAATAGTCATAAAGTAAAATGAATAACAAGAAATTACTAAGAGAAGCAGAAACAAAGCTATCATCAATCTTTACTGAAATCGACGCTCAGGTCAAGGAAAATCTCAAAAAAGTTTTAAAAGCATTTAAAGAACATAGAGTAGGAGTACACCATTTTAGCAGCGTCAGCGGTTATGGACATAACGATTTAGGCAGAGAAACCCTAGATCACTTATTCGCCCAAATCATGGGAACTCAAGCAGCATTAGTGAGAGTACAATTAGTATCAGGAACTCATGCGATCGCCTGTGCCTTATACGGTTTACTACGTCCTGGAGACGAACTAGTAGCAGTAATGGGTGCGCCCTACGACACCCTCGAAGAAGTCATCGGCAAAAGAGGAACAAAACAAGGATCACTGCAAGAGTTTGGCATTAAATACCGAGAAATAGAATTAACATCCCAAGGAAGCATCGATTGGCAAGCCTTAAGCCAAGGAATCAAACCAGAGACCAAAGTAGCCCTAATCCAAAGATCCTGTGGCTACAGTTGGCGAGAAAGCCTATCTATTGCGCAAATAGCCCAAATAGTAAGCCTAATCAAACAACAAAACCCCGAAACCATTTGTTTTGTAGATAACTGTTATGGCGAATTTATAGAATTACAAGAACCCACAGAAGTAGGAGCAGATCTCATCGCAGGTTCACTGATTAAAAACCCAGGAGGAACAATAGTTACAGCAGGAGGATACTTAGCAGGAAAAGCAGAACTAGTAGAAGCCGCAGCCTGTAGATTAACCGCCCCAGGAATCGGTAGTCACGGAGGAGCAACCTTTGACCAAAATCGTTTACTATTCCAAGGCTTATTTCTCGCCCCCCAAATGGTAGGAGAAGCCATCAAAGGAACTCATCTCATCGCCTACGTCTTCTCAGAATTAGGTTACCCCGTCAATCCCCTTCCCCTAGTCAAGCGTCAAGATATCATCCAAGCTATTAAATTCGGTTCAGCAGCCAAATTAATCGCCTTTTGTCGAGCTATACAGAATAATTCTCCCATAGGGTCATATTTAGAACCCATACCAGCCTCTATGCCAGGTTATGAAAGTGAATTAGTCATGGCGGGTGGAACATTTATCGATGGGAGTACCTCTGAATTATCAGCAGACGGACCATTAAGAGAACCCTATATAGCCTTTTGTCAAGGTGGAACTCATTGGACTCATATAGCGATCGCCCTAGAAGCAGTCTTAGAAATCCTACCGCACTAAATAAGGTTCGGAAAACTACACTACCAACAAAATCCAGTCCCCTGCACTATAGATATATAAGCAAAAAAATAAAATTAGGAGTAAAAATTCTATGGGAAAAGTTGTAGGTATAGATTTAGGAACAACCAACTCTTGTGTAGCGGTAATGGAGGGAGGTAAACCCACCGTTATTGCTAACGCTGAAGGTTTTCGTACCACCCCTTCAGTAGTAGCTTACGCTAAAAACGACGACTTACTAGTAGGTCAAATCGCCAAGCGTCAAGCAGTAATGAACCCTGGGAATACCTTTTATTCAGTTAAACGCTTTATTGGACGTAAATACGACGAAGTAACCAACGAAGCCACCGAAGTATCATATAAAGTATTACGAGATAATAATGGTAATGTTAAAATAGATTGTCCAGCTAAAAGCAGACAATTTGCACCAGAAGAAATCTCAGCACAAGTTTTACGTAAACTCGTAGAAGACGCTAGTAAATACCTCGGTGAAACCGTTACCCAAGCAGTAATTACCGTTCCCGCTTATTTCAACGACTCTCAACGTCAAGCAACCAAAGACGCAGGTAAAATCGCAGGTATCGAAGTACTCAGAATCATCAACGAACCCACCGCAGCTTCTCTAGCTTATGGCTTAGACAAAAAAAGTAACGAAACTATCCTAGTCTTTGACCTAGGGGGTGGTACTTTTGACGTATCTATCTTGGAAGTAGGTGATGGAGTATTCGAGGTGTTAGCTACCTCTGGAGATACTCACTTAGGTGGAGATGACTTCGATAAAAAAATCGTTGACTATCTCGCTAACGACTTCAAAGCTAAAGAAGGTATCGACTTACGTAAAGACAAACAAGCTTTACAACGTCTCACCGAAGCAGCCGAAAAAGCTAAAATCGAACTTTCTAGCGTTACTCAATCAGAAATTAACCTCCCCTTCATTACCGCAACTCCTGAAGGTCCAAAACACGTAGATTTAAGCTTAACTCGGGCTAAATTTGAGGAACTTTGCGCAGATTTAATCGATCGCTGTCGTTTACCCGTAGAAAACGCTATTCGTGACGCCAAAATCGATCTCAACCAAATCGATGAAGTCGTCTTAGTAGGTGGATCTACTCGTATTCCCGCGATTCAAGAACTAGTCAAACGTATCCTCAAAAAAGACCCCAATCAAACCGTTAACCCTGATGAAGTAGTTGCAGTAGGTGCAGCAGTACAAGCCGGAGTACTCTCAGGAGAAGTTAAAGATATTCTTCTGCTCGACGTTACCCCCCTATCTCTAGGTGTAGAAACCTACGGTGGTGTCATGACTCCAATTATTACTCGCAACACTACCATTCCTACTAAAAAATCGGAAGTCTTCTCTACCGCAGCTGACGGTCAAACCAACGTAGAAATTAAAGTACTACAAGGTGAGCGCTCTATGGCTCAAGACAACAAGAGTCTAGGAACTTTCCGTCTCGATGGTATTCCTCCTGCACCTCGTGGTATCCCCCAAATTGAGGTAACTTTTGATATCGATGCTAATGGTATTCTTAACGTTACTGCTAAAGACAAGGGAACAGGTAAAGAACAATCTATCAGCATCACCGGTGCTTCTACCCTACCTAATGAAGAAGTAGATCGCATGGTCAGAGAAGCTGAAGCTAATGCAAGTGCTGATAAAGAACGTCGCGAGAAAATCGAACGCAAAAACCAAGCCGAAGCTAGCGTTTATCAAGCCGAAAAACAACTAGAAGAACTCGGTGATAAAGTACCCGCTAACGATAAGAGTAAAGCTGAATCCTTGATTAGCGATCTCAAAGATGCTCTCGCTAAAGATGATGATCAACGTATCGCAACTTTAATGCCTGAATTACAGCAAACTCTCTACACTATTGGTAGTAATATCTATCAACAAGCAGGAGATGCTAACCCTGGCGCATATACTGACAGTACTAGCGATTCTGCAGGTGGCGCTACAGGTGGAGATGATGTCATCGATGCTGAGTTCTCTGAAACTAAAGAGTAATACTCATCAGGGTCATTACTTTTCACTTAACCAAATGTAGGGGTGCTTCTTAAGAGCACCCTATTCTGTCGAATTTACCTTACTCGATCTGATAAAATAAAAGAAGTAGAGAAAAACTACTATCATCTAGCGCGCGACTTTGCTAGATGAGTGTTGATTAGATAGGTGATTTAATCAAATTGGAATTAATTGAGATATCAAGATTGGTAATTCCTCCACTTGCAGGAGCGATAATTGGCTATTTTACCAATGATTTAGCCATTAAAATGTTGTTTCGTCCCTACAAGGCTCTTTATTTGGGCAAGAAGAGGTTACCATTTACTCCAGGATTAATCCCTCGTAATCAGGAACGCCTTGCTAAACGCGTGTCTGATACCATTATGGGGTCTTTGTTAACACCAACAGAGCTACAAAACTTAGCACGACGTTTGTTACAAACTGAACGAGTCCAAGGAGCGATTCTCTGGTTACTACAATCAGCAATCAAACAAGTTCGTAACGATAAAGAACAAAAAACAGCCAAAATATTAGCTGAAATTCTACGGGATTTGTTTAGTGAGTCTTTACCACGTGTGTTAAAGGCTTTATCTCGTCGAGAGGATTTTTTAGAAACTCAAATTAATCAAATTTTTGACCAGATTTTATTAGAATTTCAATTAACCGATCTACAAGCCAAACAACTTACAGAATGGTTATTAGACGTGGTCATCCCTCCAGAAACTCTGCGTCAAGTTTTAATCGAATTTTTGAGCGATCGCAATATCCAAGTCATTGATGATGGGTTTAGAGAGAAAACCAGTGGAACTTATTGGGTGGTTGCTAATTTATTTGGTGTACGTAATGCTTTAACTCGTTTGCGTAGTTTTTGTTTAGATGAAAAAGAAGTAGCCAATACTCGTTTACAAGAGTTGTTATTATCTTTAGAAGTACGCAATCATTTGCGATTGTGGTTTAAAACTTTATCTCTACAAAATTTACCCGTAGCTACAGTCAGACAATTACGCACCACCATTAGACAAACTGTACAGAGTTATCTACAAGACAAAGGTTCACAATTTATCCAAGGATTTGGTCAATCCATTGATTGGGATGGTGTCGCGGTAATTATTATCAATCGATTGCAAGCATCTTCTGCGGTTAATAGTTCTTTAGAATTAATTAGTCAAGAATTGGCTTTAATTTTAGAAAGATATCTCGAAGAAGATTTAGAGAAAATAGTAGCTCAAGCTATCCCCATTTTAGCCATAGATCAAGTCATTATCGATCGCGTTAAATCTACTTCGGCTGCTGATTTAGAATTAGCGGTGCAAGGAATAGTTAAAAATGAGTTACAGGCGATCGTTAATTTAGGAGGTATTTTAGGTTTTATAATTGGTTTATTACAGTCTGTCTTTTTTATTTTTAGTTAACGAGATTTTAGCTATTATGGAAGAAATATTAGAATTAAAAGAATTGCTACTCAAAGGAGATTTAAAAGGTTCATTAGTAATTGTTAGCGAACTAGAAGAAATGAGTAAAAGTGCTATCATTAGTACAATTCGGAGTTATGCAGTTATTTTATTATTACATTTAATTAAACAACAAGCCGAAAATCGTACTACTCGTTCTTGGGATGTATCTATCCGTAATTCAGTTCGAGAAATTCAACGTAAAAATAAACGTAAAAAAGCAGGAGGATATTATCTTAATGATCAAGAGTTACACGAAACCCTAGAAGAAGCTTATCTAAATGCATTAGATTTAGCATCTTTAGAAGTAGCAGAAGGAAGTTATTTACCAGAAGAAATTGAACAAAAAGTTAATCACCAAGAGTTAATTAATCAAGCTTTGGTTTTATTGAAAAAGATTAATTAATCTACTTGATTATCACTGGTTACCCGAACCAAGAATCTTAATGCTTCATTAACTGCATCTGCATAATGATCTCGATCGTAGAAGTCAATATATAAAGGATCATCAAAAACACTTTTAGCTTCCTCAAATGAAATACCGTGTTTGGCAAGATTCTTGGGGTGCCTTATTTGTGTCCTATTCATAATCCATAGGTTTATTTGATCATATCAATTAATCTGGGAAAATAACGCTTGAGTAAAGAGATACTTTGAGCGTAAGCATCGGGGAATATTTCTCGGCGATCGCTTTTTATCCCTTGAATAATATTCTTAATAACCTTAACGGGATTAGTAGCGATTTTATTGGGGAAATCTGGATCTCTTTCTTGAGCGAGTGTCCCGTAACGTTCTGATTGTAGTATGGGAGTTCGACTAAAAAAGGGATAAACTGTGCTTACCTTAATGTTATAGGGTTGAAGTTCAGCCCGCAATCCTTCGCTAAAACCCCGTAAACCAAATTTACTAGCACAATAGTGAGCTAATCCCGCGGGTGCGGTTAAACCTGCTACAGAAGATATATTAACTATATGTCCTTGTTTACGACTAATCATGTCGGGGATAAACAGAGAGGATAGAGTCATAGGTGCGAGGAGATTAACCATCATCAGTTGTTGCCATTTTTCTGGGGGTATTTCATCCATGCGTCCATATAATCCTATCCCCGCGTTGTTGATTAAAATATCTACGGGAGTATTGAGACTTTTAACTTGGTGATAAAGATGTTGACAACCTGTCGGGGTAGTTAAATCACTGCTAATATAGGCGAGGATTTTACCCCTGTTAACTTGATTTTGTTCAAGGTTATGAGTAGGATAGCAATCGCTCAAGATTAGATAACTATTAGCCGCTAAAAGTTGTTTAGTAAATTCTTGACCAAATCCTCCTAAAGCTCCTGTAAGTACAATTACTGCTTGATCTAAATTACTCATAAATTCTCAATGGCTAAGTAGTCCGACAAAATTAATGTTAACTGTGAAGGTAGGCAAGAGGCAATAGGCACTCTTGCAAGAGCAAGGATTTCAGCCTTATTAACAAAAATTAACTTAGTTACTTTTATAGTTGGTGAATCTAGCCTACATCTTAACTCCTTACTATTCCCTATCAAAATATGAGTGGAGATGACCTATAATAATAAACAATCAACTATAGTGGTAAGAATATGCCTCCTCGTTGGCCCCGTAAACCCGATCGCCAAGATCCCGCTTACCGTCGTTTAGACGATCGCATGAACTTTGCACTTCACGTTGCTATTTTTTTAGCGACTAACTCAGGGTTATGGTTTTTCCATAATTTTAAATATACTAACTGGTCATGGTTACCCTGGTTCAGTATCATTTGGTTAGTGTTATTATCACTGCACCTAATTTATATAACAGCGATCGCTGATTATACAGTTAAATCATGAGTAACTACAATTCAACCGAAGCTATCGAAAAACTAGCAGCTACTATTGGCGAGAATATCTATATCGAAATCGCCAAATGGAATCTCTATTTATCTGATGCTCATCTCCATACCTTAGTAGCTGAAAAAGCCTATAACCTGATTGAGAGTAAATCGGTAAGCGAAGCTAAAATCATCGCTTTATTAGAATCTATACCAGTGACATTAGGGGAAGGAAGAACACAATTAACCCTTAAAGACGTCATCCCGAGGCAATGTGAAACCAAACTAATCGATATACTAGAAGAATATCAAGATAATTAAAAAATTTTCTGCTTAATGACTATTGTAACAGCGCGATCGCTTAAAAAAGATTTTGGGATCAAAGAAATTCTCATTGATGCTAACTTCAGTCTCGACGAAGGAGATAAAGTTGGTTTAATTGGTACTAATGGCTCTGGTAAATCCACTCTCCTCAAGATGATCGCAGGAATTGAGCCTATTGATGGTGGTGAAATTAAAGTCAATCCAGGTTCTAAAGTCATTTATCTACCCCAAGAACCAGATCTTCAAGATGATTATACCGTCTTAGAGCAAGTTTTCGCTCATAGTAGTCAAGAAATGGGTTTAGTCAAAGAATATGAAGAAATCTCTACTCAACTTGGGGAAAATCAGGGAGATAACACCAATCTCCTGGCAAAACTTACCAATGTCAGTCAACGTATTGAAGCCGCGGGAGCTTGGGAATTAGAAACCAACGCTAAAATTATCCTAAATAAATTAGGGATAACAGACTTTCACGCTAGGGTAGGCAACCTCTCAGGAGGTTATCGTAAACGTATTGCTTTAGCTTCAGCATTACTATCTACACCAGATTTACTACTAATTGATGAACCTACTAACCATCTCGACGCCATAGCTATAGAATGGTTACAGAGTTATCTTAACCATTATCAAGGTGCACTGCTATTAATTACTCACGATCGCTATTTTCTTGATTGTGTAACCAATAGAATCCTGGAAATAGACCGAGGTAACTTTTATGCTTACGCAGGCAACTACGCTTATTACCTAGAAAAAAAAGCAGCAGCTGAAGAAATGCTCGCGAGTAGTCAACGCAAACACCAGGGAGTGTTACGAAGAGAACTAGAATGGTTACGAAGAGGTCCAAAAGCTCGCAGCACTAAGCAAAAAGCCAGAATTGACCGCATCAAGGCGATGCAGGAGCAAAACTTCCAACCAGCACTAGGAAAAGTAGGTATTTCTACAGCTAGTACTCGTTTAGGTAAAAAAGTCATCGAATTACATAATATTTCCAAAGCCTACGGAGAAAAAACCCTGATTAAAGACTTTACTTATATTTTCAATCCCGAGGATAGAGTAGGTATCATTGGTAGCAATGGTGCGGGTAAATCAACCTTAATGGATATCATTACTGCTAGAGTTACTCCTGATTCTGGCAGAGTAGAAATAGGCTCAACGGTAAAGATTGGCTATTTTGACCAACATTCAGAAAGTTTAATTGGTCATGAAGAGAAAAGAGTGATTGAATATCTCAAAAATATAGCCGAATTAGTTAAAACAGCAGACGGAAGTATTATCACCGCTTCTCAAATGCTAGAAAGATTCTTATTTCCACCGAATCAACAATACGCACCCATCCATAAACTTTCAGGAGGAGAAAAAAGACGTCTCTTTCTTTTAGAAGTACTTATGGGTGCTCCCAATGTACTAATTTTAGACGAACCCACCAATGATTTAGACGTACAAACCCTAGCGGTTTTAGAAGAATATCTCGAAGACTTTTTAGGTTGTGTCATCGTTGTTTCTCACGATCGCTATTTTTTAGATCGCACCGTTGACACTATTTTTGCTTTTGAAGGAGAGGGTAAACTACGTCAATACCCTGGTAATTATTCTGTCTATCTAGAAACGCAAAAAACAGCCAATCTAGAAACCAAAACCTCTAAAACAACCAGTAAAAAACCCCTTAAACCCTCTCAACCTGCTAACACTTATAATAAACTCTCCTTTAAAGAAAAACGGGAATATGAAACCTTAGAGCCAAAAATAGAGCAATTAGAGCAAGAAAAAAGCAAATTAGAGGCTATCCTTTACCAAACCCCCCCCGATGACTTCCAAGAATTACAACTTCTTAGTGCTAATTTAGCTAAAATCTTAACCGAAATTGAAACAGCCACAGAGCGTTGGCTAGAATTAGCCGAAAGAGATAATTAAGGCTACGCTGAAAAGCCAGAATCTCTAGTATCTATAGGGAAAATGTAAATAAATATAAACTTTTTGACAAAAAATACCTATTAGTGTATAATTAAATTAGTGTGAGGAGCGAACCAGAGAGGAAGCCGAGACGAAACATGGCAAGTCGTCGGCTTCTTTTCTGTGTTTAACTATATTGTGAAGTATAGGGAAGAATGAAGAATTAGGAATTAAGAATAAGCACTCATGTAGTAATTAGTTTTATATGTAGGAATAATAGCACCTAATACCAGATCCTGTTCTGAAAACATACTTATTTATGAGGTAAGGCAAGAGGCAAGAGGCAACAGGTTTTCAAGCCATTTTTGCTAAATTTAAAAAAGGGTTTTTGAAAACCGGATTTAGTATAAAACCTAACCCCTAAAACCTAACTCATATTAAGATAGGGCGCTTATAATAAGCGCCTAGGTTCTAAAAACAGTAGCTATCAACTACAATAGCAGTACACAAGAGCATCATGTAGAGTATAGAGTATTTAAACAGAGAGCGAGCTAAATCCTTATCATCGGGAGATTGCTTAAGTAACCAAGCTTTATAGAGAAAAATGAGGGCTAAGACAATAGCGGTTAGGGTATAAACAATCCCAACAGCATGGAGAGGATAAACCAAAATAAAGCTGGAGATTACCGCTAACCAAGTATAGAGCCAAATCTGGTTGACTGTTAAAGCTGCTCCTTTAATCACTGGTAGCATAGGTATTTCTACTTGGGCATAGTCATCGCGAATCATCAAAGCTAGAGACCAAAAATGAGGGGGAGTCCACAGGAAAATCATCACAAATAAAGTCCAAGCAGCTAGACTTAATTCTCCTGTAACCGCAGCCCAACCGACTAAAGGAGGGATTGCACCAGCTGCACCACCAATCACGATATTTTGGGTGCTATGACGTTTGAGCATATGGGTATAAATCAACAGATAGAAGACTATACCTGACATTGCTAACCAAGCGCTTAAGAGGTTGATCAAGAAAGCAAATAGACAAAAAGAAGCAATACCTAGGATAATAGCAAAAAAGAGAGCGTGACGGGGCTGTACTCTTCCCGAAGGAATGGGGCGAGCACGAGTCCGCAACATTTGATAATCGATATCTTGGTCATAGATACAATTAAAGGTTTGGGCGCTAGCTGCCGCGAGAGTTCCCCCCAATAGAGTAATACATACTTGTAAGGGGTTAACTTCTCCTTTGCCTGCTAACCACATTGAAGCTGCTGTAGTAATCAGGAGTAGGGGAATAATTCTCGGTTTAGTTAAGAGATAGTAACTTTTGATTACTTGTAGAAAGTTCTCGTTACGAGGAGATAAGGTAGTACCAATCATTATTTATACCAATTGTGTGATTTTTTTGTTATTTTGGGCTTTATCTCGGATAGCTAAGACAGTAAATGCCACTAAGCTACCTAAAAGAGTTGCTCCTACGGTTTGATGAGCTACAGTGAGTGGCTCAACCTGAAGATGTAAACGAAAAGTAGCCATACCCAAGACTATTTGGAAGATAACTAGACTACTAGCTAGATTCGCTAGTTGACGCAACAGGGGATGTAATCCGGGAGTTTGCCAAGCTTTGAAGGTTAAAATCAAAGTCAATAGAGTCGGAGGAATAATCCCCAAGATATGACTATTCATGACGAAACAGAGTTGAGAATTACCGAGACATTGATGTAAAGCCCAACGAGAGGCGACTAGAGCTCCTAGTAAACTCTGTAGATACACGAAAATAGCCGCGGTTGCGCTCAACCAAGGTAGATTATGGGCTGCATTTGTTCCCTGATAGGGGGTTAGCAAGATTGCCATAGTCAGAAGGGTACAGAAAAATAATAATGCTGTAGCTAAATGTGCGGTAACTATGTCAAAACGAAGTAATTCTGTCACGGTTAAACCCCCAAGGATACCTTGAAAGACGATGAGGAGAAATGCTGCTGTTGCTCCTATTGGTAACCAAGAGGGTAATTGTTGACGATACCACCAAGCCAAACCCATCAGAGCGATCGCCAGAACTCCGATTAAACTAGCGTCAAGACGATGAAACCATTCTAGGAACACTTGCAAATTCATTTGTGCTGTAGGTACTAGTTGACCATAGCACAAGGGCCAATCAGGACAAGCTAAACCCGCGTTCATTACTCGTGTGGCGCTACCAATCGCCATCAGTAACAAAGTAGCGATCGTCATCTTCCAAAGGAGGAGACGCAGCCATTTTTCTACTGTGGGTGCTTCTGTTTTAGCCAATATCTTAGTTTTTATTGCTGATTCTGTCATGACATTTTACATTATTACTATTTTTTATTGCCTATCGTCTCAATGTAAAAAATTTTTTTGATTGATGTGTATATTTTTAAGGAAAATTTAATTAATTTTTAATTTTTCGTAATTATAAAGAAAAGCTTAAAATTTCTGAAAATATCACTTACAGCACATTTTTTCCCAAAATTTTCTCTAATCTATTTAACTGGTAAAAACTAATCAACTCAGGGCAGAAATGCTTGACAATTTAAGCTCAAAAATATATTTTTGCCTTAAAATTGAAAAAGTACAAGCTCTGTTCGGAAAAACTGTGAATATTCCTAGTAACATTATCACTCTAGTAGCTGGTATCATCGTAACGATGATTAGTATCTGGTATGGACAAAATCATGGTTTAATGCCAGTAGCTGCTTCTGAAGAAGCAATACAAGTAGATGGTCTTTTTAACCTGATGGTGACTATCGCTTGCGGTTTATTTTTGATTGTGCAAGGAACTTTAGTTTTTTGTCTAATCAAGTTCCGCAGAAAACAAGGAGACACCACAGATGGACCACCTATAGAGGGGAATATACCCCTAGAAATAGTCTGGACTGCGATTCCCACTATTATCGTATTTATCCTATCTATCTATAGCTTTGAAGTCTATAACAACATGGGAGGACTCGATCCCATGGCGTCCATGGCTTCTCATCACTCCCCATCTCAACATCAACATCATCAACCCATGTTGGCGATGGCAAATCAATCCCAGATTAGCTTAGGAATTGGGGATAGTCCTGATGAAAATAGTAATTCTCCTGTTTACGTAGATGTCAATGGGATTCAATACGCCTGGATTTTTAACTATGCAGATTCAGGAATAATTAGTGGTGAGTTGCGCGTACCTGTGGAACACCCTGTACATCTGAATCTCAGAGCAGGAGACGTAATCCACGCTTTCTGGTTGCCAGAATTTCGCCTTAAACAAGATACGATACCAGGACAAGATGCAACCTTGGTCTTTACACCTACTCGCATCGGTGACTATCCTATTATCTGTGCTGAACTCTGTGGGGCTTATCATGGAGGGATGAAAAGTCGGTTATACGTGATGTCAGAAACCGACTATCAAGAATGGTTACAAGAGAATATCATTGCTCAAACCCAAGAGGGAGTTAATACCGTCGCTGTCAATACCTCTGAAATGTCAGATGGTGAATATTTAACACCCTACGCTCAAGAAATGGGCGTAAATCAAGAAATTATCGCTCAATTAAGACAAATACAGTAATTAATTCCATGACTGCAGCAATTAGCGCCACTAAACAACGTAAGTGGCAAGATTACTTTACTTTTTGTACTGACCACAAAGTTATTGGTATTCAATACTTGGTGTCTTCGTTTTTCTTTTACTTTATCGGTGGTATCTTCGCTGAGATTATGCGCACCGAATTAGCTACCCCAGAACCAGATCTAGTTAGTCCTGAGTTATATAATCAGTTACTAACACTCCATGGAACGATCATGATTTTTCTCTGGATTGTTCCTGCAGCGGCGGGATTTGCTAACTATCTGATCCCTCTAATGGTGGGGGCTGAAGATATGGCGTTTCCTCGCTTAAATGCTTTAGCTTTCTGGATTAATCCACCCGCAGGAGTACTATTATTGAGTAGTTTTTTTGTGGGTGCTCCTCAATCGGGTTGGACTTCTTATCCTCCTCTGAGTTTACTCAGTGGTAAATGGGGGGAAGAATTCTGGATTCTCAGTATCCTGTTGATCGGCACTTCTTCCATTTTAGGGGCGATTAATTTTATCACCACCATTCTGAAAATGCGGATTCCTGATATGGATATCCACAGTATGCCTCTATTTTGCTGGGCTATGCTCGCTTCTTCGGCTTTAGCTTTACTTTCTACCCCAGTTTTGGCGGCTGCACTAGTTTTGTTGTCCTTTGATTTGATTATTGGGACTAATTTCTTCAACCCCGCAGGTGGAGGAAATCCGATTGTCTATCAACATTTGTTCTGGTTTTACTCTCATCCCGCGGTATATATCATGATTTTACCGTTTTTTGGGATTATCTCAGAGGTGTTACCTGTACACTCCCGTAAGCCTATTTTTGGTTATCGGGCGATCGCTTATTCTAGTTTAGCGATTAGCTTTTTGGGGTTAATCGTCTGGGCACACCATATGTTTACTAGTGGTACTCCTGGTTGGTTGCGGATGTTTTTTATGGCAACTACTATGTTGATTGCTGTACCTACGGGTATTAAAATCTTCAGTTGGTGTGCGACTTTGTGGGGAGGTAAGTTAAATCTCAATACTTCTTTATTATTCGGGATTGGCTTTGTCTCTTCTTTCTTGATTGGTGGTTTAAGCGGTGTCATGATCGCTTCTGTACCTTTTGATATCCACGTTCATGATACCTATTTTATCGTGGCTCATTTTCACTACGTCTTGTTTGGTGGTAGTGTTTTGGGTTTATACGCGGGTGTGTATCACTGGTTTCCCAAAATGACTGGACGCATGGTCAATGAAACTCTTGGGAGAATCCATTTTGTGATGAGTTTTATTGGTTTGAATGTTACTTTCTTACCTATGCACGAATTGGGTTTAATGGGGATGAATCGTCGTATTGCTCTCTATGATCTAGAGTTTCAACCTTTGAATCTGATTTCTACCATTGGTTCTTACATTTTGGCTACTTCTACGATTCCTTTTATCATTAATGTGATTTGGAGTCTGAATAAGGGTACACAGGCTGAACGCAATCCTTGGCGGAGTTTGACTCTAGAATGGCAAACTTCCTCACCTCCTGCTATTGAAAACTTTAGCGAACCTCCCGTGTTGTGGTCAGGTCCTTATGAATACGGTATCGATTCTGAATCTATAGAGTCAGAGTCGGTGCAAGATTTACTAACAGAAGTCGCTTCAGAGGGTTAAGACAATCATGCAAATTTCAACTGATATCACTAGTTCTTCTGTGTCTGCTGAACAAGAACACCATGGACATCCTGATTTTCGTATCTTTGGGGTGGTTTTATTCCTAATCGCTGAGGGAATGATTTTTCTGGGTCTATTTTCGGCTTTTTTAATCTATCGCAGTATGATACCCGTTTGGCCCCCTGAAGGGACTCCTGAGTTAGAAACTCTCTTACCTGGAATTAATAGTATCATCCTAATCTCTAGTAGTTTTGTGATGCACCAAGGACAAGCAGCGATTAAGAAAAATGATGTTGCTGGTTTGCGTCTCTGGTTCGGTATAACTGCTTTAATGGGTGCTATCTTTCTCGCAGGACAGTTATACGAGTATTTCCATCTAGAGTTTGGTTTGACTACTAATCTGTTTGCGAGCAGTTTTTATGTACTTACGGGATTTCATGGTCTCCACGTTACGGTAGGGTTATTGTTAATCCTCTGTGTCTTGTGGCGATCGCAACGCCCTAACCACTATTCTAGTCAGAGTCATTTTGGCGTAGAAGCTGCAGAATTATACTGGCACTTCGTTGATGTTGTTTGGGTAATTCTGTTTATTCTGGTCTATTTACTTTAAACCAATTCCAATAGTCTTTTTAAGGAGGGGGGAACAAGAAAAAGTTTCCCCCTAACCTTTTAAGTCTAGTCTAGTAAATTAAGATTAGGCGAAATAACCCCATAATCGCGATCGCCCTTAGTGATTTTTTGAATTTCTTGTTTAATCTGTTCTAAATCGATATAGCGATCGGCGACATTAATCAAACAATCACTAGTCATGGAACGTAAACTAACTACTTCTACTCTAGCACCACGATAACTTACGGCGTCAACTGCATAGGCTAAATCACCATCTCCACTTACTAAAACCGCTGTATCATAAGTTCCTACTAAAGCCATCATATCAACGGCTATTTCTACGTCTAGGTTAGCTTTTTTTGAACCATCGGGTAATTGGACTAAGTCTTTAGATATAACACGATAACCATTGCGTCGCATCCACAATAAAAAACCTTGTTGTTTTTCGTTAGTGGGATCTACTCCTGTATAAAAGAAAGAACGCAGTAATTTAGAACTAGCGGTTAAACAGTGTAGCAATTTACTATAATCTATTTCTACACCAAGTTGTAAAGCTGCATAAAATAAATTAGAACCATCGATAAAGATAGCTACCCTACCGCGATTTTCTAACACCTGTTTAGGGGAGAAAATCGGGTCACTTTCAAAGTTATCCCACATTTTATTATTCCTCTTTTATTAAAAAAATTAAGTTGTTTTGTTTGATTAATTAGGGATTTCAATTCGGGCAAAAATAGGTTTAGGTTTACTCAAATTGTTGTTAACCTTAAGAGTTCCCCATCGGCTATGTTGTTCATAATTAGTAGATTGGTTTATTAAATTTTTGTCATTAAAGTCAATCAAAAAGCCAAGTTGTTGATAAATTGCGTTAGAAAGATTAGGGATAATTGGAGATAGTAAATAAGCGGCTAAGCGAATTGATTCTAAAACGCTATATAAGACTATTTCAACCTCTCGTTGTTCTCCCTGTTTATATAGTTGCCAAGGTGCGGTCTCGTCGATATATTTATTACTAGCACGAATTAGACTAAAAATCTGTTCACAACCTTGGTTAAAATTGAGAATTTCGTACTGTGTAAACACGGATTTACTTAAATCTAGCCCTAGTTGTTTTAACGGATTATTGTCTAAGATATCTTCACCTGTTACAGAGAGTTGTTTTTGCTGACAATATTTATTAAACATTCCTAGGGTTCGATTAAGTAAATTCCCTAAGTCGTTAGCTAAATCAGCGTTGACTATGTTAATAAAACGGGTTTCATTAAAATCCCCATCTTTTCCTAATTCTATCTCTTTTAGGAAATAAAAGCGTACTGCGTCTGACCCATAACGTTCTACTAAATCAAAAGGATCAAGAGTATTTCCCAAACTTTTGCCCATTTTTTGTCCATCTTTGGTTAAAAAACCGTGACCAAAGACTTTACCAGGAAGGGGTAAACCAGCAGAAAGTAACATCGCGGGCCAATAAATAGCGTGAAAACGCAAAATATCTTTACCAATTAGATGCAAATTAATGGGCCACCAAGAAGCTAAAGCGTTATCTAGGGTTGGTTCATCTTCGGGATTGAGTAAAGCCGTGACATATCCTAATAAAGCGTCAAACCAAACGTAGATAGTCTGTTGAGGATCTGTAGGTACAGGGAATCCCCACTCTAAATTTAAACGAGATATAGAAAAGTCTTGTAAACCTTGCTTAACAAAACTTAACACTTCGTTACGTCTGCTAACGGGTTGAATAAAATCGGGATGTTCTTGATAAAAATCTGCTAATTTTTGTTGATATTTGGAGAGTCGAAAAAAATAATTTTGCTCATCTCGCCATTCTGCTTGTTTATTGGTATGAATAGGACAATAATGACCTTCTAATAATTCTCGTTCTTCCTTGAACTCTTCACAAGCCACACAATACCAACCTTGTTGTTGATCCTGATAGATATCTCCTTGATCCCAAACTCTTTGGAAAAATTCCGTTACAATTTGATGGTGGGCTTGGGCTGTGGTGCGACTAAAGCGATCGTATTGTATATTTAACTTTGACCAAAGTTCTGTAAAACTAGCGATAATCTGGTCACAATGTTCTTGGGGGGGTATTCCTCTCTCTGCTGCTGTGCGTTGGATTTTTTGACCATGTTCATCTGTTCCTGTGATTAAGAGTACTTTTTTGCCTCTAAGACGTTGATAACGAGCCACAGCATCTGCTACTATAGTAGTATAAGCACTACCAATGTGGGGAACGTCGTTAACATAGTATAAAGGAGTGGTTAAAGCAAATTTCTGCATTGTAAGTTATTTTAAATTTTGACAATATTTATTGATTATCTCTCAAAAAGGTCTTTGTGATGTTCAACCCTAGCCCTGCGCTACCTTTGTCAGCATTAATTTTAGATAGTTTTCAGGTGAAAATGTTTGTTGAGCATCAAAACCGCATACCCCAAAACACTACTACTCTAGTCGTTAGTAATCATCGTAGCTTCATGGATGCTTTAATTTTAATGCAAGCTTTACAAAAGCCTCTACGCATTGCCTGTCACTATTATATGGGTCAAGTCCCCATTCTAAAAGAATTGGTATCTTCTTTGGGTTGTTTTCCTCTGGCTAAACCTAATCAACGCGGTAGAAGGTTTTTAAAACAGGGTAGTCAATTCTTAGAAAATCGTCAATGGTTGGGGATTTTTCCCGAAGGTGGTCAACCTATGGTTAAATTAAGTTCTCCTCGTCAGGTAGGAAAGTTTGAACCAGGTTTCGCTCATTTGGCTTTTACCGCGAAGGTTGAGGATTTAATGATTTTACCAGTGGCGATCGCTTCTAGTCAAGAAAGGGTTCAATGGTCTTTTCCTGTACAACTTCTGCAGCTATTTGATGCTGATGAACCTCTCTTTATCGGTTCTCATTGGCATCCTGTGGTGATGTATGAACGTGTTCAGATTATCATTGGTCGTCCCTATTGGATTACTCCAGGATTGCGCTCTACCTATCAAGGACGCGATCGCAAGGTTTTAGCTAATCATCTCTGTGATTATTGTCGTCAAGAAATTATGAGTCTGTTGTAAAGAAAATATGAAAAGTATTCAGTTAAAAACCTATATTGCCTCAGATGGTATCTTACAGGTACAAATGCCCCCTGAGGTTAAAGATTTAGAGTTAGAAGTGTTAGTGGTTGTTAGAGTCTATCTCTAGTGTTTCTACTTCCTCAGCTCTCTTATCTAATCTGGGTTGAAGATATTCCCGTATAATATATTTCAATAATTAATATGCCATAATGAGTAAAGGTTTTCATTTTTTCTCTCCTGTTATTGATCGACCTGATTTACCTTTATTATTTTTTTTACCTGGTATGGATGGTACCGGTAAATTATTACGTAAACAGGTAAAAGAATTGCAAAGGTTTTTTAATCTTCGTTGTCTTTCTATTCCTCATAACGATCGCAGTGATTGGGAAACTATGACTAAGACTGTGATTAATCTCATAGAAATCGAATCTCAAAAGCTTAATTATCCTGATATCTATCTCTGTGGGGAATCTTTTGGCGGTTGTTTAGCTTTATTAGTAGGTGTCACTATCCCTAATCTCCTTAAACGATTGATTCTGGTTAATTCTGCTTCTAGTTTCCCTAAATGTCCTTGGTTGAGTTGGGGAATCCCTCTAACTCCTTTGATTCCTTCTTTTGTCTCTGCTTATTCTAATTTGGCTTTTCTACCTTGGTTAGCTTCTGTAGATAGAATTGCTCATAGCGATCGCCAAGCTTTGTTAGCCGCGATCCAAAGTATTCCTGGAGATATCGTCAGTTGGCGTTTATCTCTGTTACGTGATTTTGCTCTTTTACCCCAACAGTTAAACTCTTGCACTACTTCTGTTTTACTGATTGCTGCTGCTCGCGATCGCCTTTTACCTTCTGTACAAGAATCTTTCTATCTCAAAACCCAATTCCCCAATGCTCAATTACGCATACTTCCCAACAGTGGTCACGCTTGTTTATTGGAACAATCAGTTAACTTAGCCCAATTACTAATGAAGGGGAATAGGGAATAGGGAATAGAGAATATATTATATAGAAATAATAACACCTAACACCTAAAACCGTTCCACCTACTTATTTAACTAACTGATTTTCTAGGGCAAAACGCACTAATTCAGTACGATTATTGGTCTCACTTTTTCTAAATAAACTGCTGACATACTTTTCTATTGTCCGAGGACTTAAATGTAATTTTTTGGCTATATCTATATTAGATAATCCCAAAGTTAACAAATTTAAGACCTCTTCTTCTCTTGGGGTTAAGGCTAAATTACTTTCTAGTTTTTTTACAGGTTTGTCACCTGGTTTATCGAAAGATTCTTTTTTTTCAAATTGCCATTCTGCCTGCACTATTTGTGTCCTTTCTAAAAGATTGCGCACTACTGCTTCTAGTTCTTCTAGTTCAAAGGGTTTAGGTAAATAAACATCACAACCTACTTTATAGCCATGTATTCTTTCTTGTGTACTATTGCGTTCTGTGAGAAAGATAACGGGAAGTAAGCGATATTCTGGACGTTGACGCACTTGTTTTACTAACTCATAACCATCTTTTCCTGGCATTTTGATGTCAGATATTAACAAGTGAGGATGATAGGTTTTTAACATCAACAGGGCTTCTTGGACGTTTTTAGCACTAATTACCGAATAACCAGCTAATTCTAGATAATCGCTGATTGCTAAACGTATTCCTGGTTCATCATCGACAATTAGGATGAGTAGTGCCATACTGAAGTTGAGTTTTGTTTAGGTTAAAGCTTGGAGTGTTCTAGCTAGTCTTGATTGTACTAGTTTTTGACTCGCTTTGTTTAATTCATAGGGGAAAGGTGGTTTGAGCGGTTGATAATCTTTAGCACAGGCTTGACCATGTCTTATAACCGCATTTACAAGTAAACAGTTTTCCGTGCTATTATTAATTGCGCCATGGGGTACACCTGGTGGAATAATCAAGACTTGGGGTTTATCTTCCGTTAGGTGTATATATTCGTATTGACGGTTAGAGAGGATTACTAAGGTTAAATTACCTTTTACTACTAATAATTGATCGGTTTGAAAATGATGCACGAATAAATCTTCTACAACCCCTGGACTAATATTGACTAACATGGTTTCGTCACTAGATTGAGGTGTATAAAAACGTGCTTTACCCGTTTCAAACGCTTCTAGAGAACGTATGGTAATTTTGTGTTTTAGTCCCATAATCCTTAATTTGATTGCATATTCTCATTATAACTAAACTCTTTGTAAAATAATGTAAAGATAATGACACAATGAAAATAAGATATGATATGAGAAGAAAAAGCTGGAAAGATTAACGATGAAAAAAACTCTATTATTAACGGTTATCTCGTTAAGTGTACCTATAGGGGTATTAGCTGAGAATTTAGCTGATCTGAGTCAATTATTATCAACTAAACAATGTCCTATGTGCGATTTGAGTGGCTCAGGGTTGGTGCTGAGTAATCTAGCAGGAGCTGATTTGCGCGGAGCTGATTTAAGTAATGCTAATCTGAGTCAAGCTAATTTGACTAATGCTAATCTCACTGGCGCAAATTTGACAGGAGCTTCTCTATACGGAGCTAATTTGACTAATGCTAATCTCACTGGCGCAAATCTACATGGTACTGATTTGAGGAAAGCCTATCTCCATAATTCTACTCTAGTGGATACTAATTTAACCACAGCTTACGTAGAAGGAGCAGTAGGAATACCAACTTATGCAGCTACTGTAGAACAATTTCAAAGTTGGGCGTTAGCTGAAACTCAAAAAGGTAATTATCAAAAGGCTATTGACCATTTTAACAGGGCTTTAAGTCTAGATCCTAATTTGCCTTCAGCTTATTTAGGGCGATCGCTAGCCCATTATTATTTAGGTAGAGAAACAGAAGCCAATCAAGACGCTTTAATAGCAGCTCAATTATATCAAGAACAAGAAAATACCCAAGGATATGAAGCAGCGATGCAGGTTATTCAAGGTATGGAAATGGCTCGCGCTTCAACCCAGCTTCAAGACCCTGGTCCTAATTATCTCAATTTATTTCAAGGAATTGCCGGGTTAGCTTTGCGCTTTTTAATTCCTTAAGTAGCAGTTATGCTAACATTGACCTAGTCTTAGGCTTGAGACTCTCTTAAAGCAAAGCAATAGAATTAAATGTCAAAGCAATCATGACTACTCCAATGACTCCACCTAAGTTTACAATTGGCTATTCTGATGATCATGAAGTCTCGATCATCACTTTACCTCCCCGTTTAAGTGCTGTAGAAGCGATCGCTTTTAAAACAACCTGTGATGAACTAATCAAACAGGAAGAATCCCTCAAAAAAATTATTCTAGATTGTGAACAAACTAAATTTATCGATAGTAGTGGTGTTGGCTCTTTGGTACACTTACTCAAAGGAACAATAGCTAAAAATATCGAACTGATTTTAACTAATGTAGGAACATCGGTACAAGGAGTACTAACTTTAACAGGTTTATCGGAAAGATTGATAATTCAACCTGCTACTTCAGTTGATCCTGCAAATAGTAATAACAATAATTCTAATCAGGATTTACCAGAAACTCACCCCTCAGTAAGATCTTGGATTAAAAGAGTTATAGATATAGTAGGTAGTTTAGTTGGCTTAGTTATTACAGGAATTTTACTTATACCGATAGCGATCGCTATTAAAATTGATAGTCCAGGTCCAATATTTTTTAAACAAATACGCTGTGGATGGTTAGGGAAAAAATTTTATATCTGGAAGTTTCGCTCAATGAAACAAGATGCGGAAAAATGTAAAGCAGAAGTTTTAGCTCTGAATAAGCTTAAAGATACTAAAATGTTTAAAAGCGAAGACGATCCCCGTATAACTAAAGTCGGTCGTTGGTTACGTAGGACTAGTTTAGACGAATTACCCCAATTTTGGAACGTTCTTAAAGGTGAAATGAGTTTAGTAGGAACAAGACCACCAACTCCCGATGAAGTAGAACAATACGAAGTCCCTGAATGGCAGCGTTTAAACGTTAAACCAGGAATGACCGGAGAATGGCAAGTAAAAGGAAGATCAACGATACGCACATTTGAAGAAGTGATTAAGTTAGACTTAGATTATCAGCATAACTGGAGTCTGATTTACGACCTTAAATTGATCATTGGTACAGTGTTGATTTTGTTTCGGAAAAATAGTGGCGCATACTAAAAAGAAGGACATTATCTTTAAGGGTAAAGAGCAGTTACAGAAACAATTCCGTCTTCAACAGAGGACGGATCTAACTGCCGCAACTACTGTACTACAATGGCTGGAGTTAACTCTGAAGCCATTGATACCAGAGAAGATCTACTGGCAATGTCAAGTAGCATTAATAGAAGCTTTTACTAATATTGTACGTCACGCCCATCAACATCTCCCCCCAAGTACCCCTATAGAAATGCAGATTAATCTGTATCAGAACTATTTGGAGATGTATATCTGGGATCACGGAGATCCCTTTGACTTATTTGAATACTTACAATCTATTAACCCTAAACAGTGTCAATCTCTGGATAAAGAGGAGGGAAGGGGATTATATCTAATTGACCAATTAATGGATGAGTTAGAACAAAAGCGGGTTACTCAGGAAAGGAATTGCTTAGTAATGCGTAAGTTACTAGATGTTTAATCCCAAAAAAGGGTAAGAGGATAACCTAAGTCTTGCAACATTTGTCTTAATAAGGGTAAACTCAAGCCAATGACATTACTATGACAACCTTCAAGGCGATCGACTAATAAACCTCCTTTACCCTCTAGAGCAAATGCTCCCGCACAATTGAGAGGCTCTCCGCTATCTACGTAAGCTTTAATAGTATCTAGGGCGATCGCTCCAAAATAAACCTGAGTTACGCCACAATGTAAGATTTGTTCTCCACCAGGAGCTATTAAACAATGACCAGTATATAGATTCCCCTGTTGACCAGTCATTTGTTGCCAACGGGCGATCGCCTCGGTTTTAGTCTCGGGTTTACCGTGGATTTCTCCACCTACTGATAATAAAGAATCACAACCTAAAACTAGAGCATCGGTAAATTGTTTGGCGACGATTTCAGCTTTACATTGAGCCAAAGTATTGACTAACTCCACAGGATCGTCATGATTAATGGTGGATTCGTCAAAACCACTTTTAGAGATGATAGGATCAATACCAACGCTTTGTAATAAACGTTTACGAGCAACAGAAGCAGAAGCTAAGACAAAATTAGGAGGTTTCATAGTACAATGGGACTAATCATTTTATTTATTGTCATTCTCAGTCTCAACTGGATATCTAACCTATTTGTTATTTTTATTCCGATTAACCTCCTAGACTTGATTGGTCAAGCTTTTTGGATTACTGTAGGTATATTGATACTTATGTTTGTGGTTTGGTGTTTTGACAATTAGCGCTATAAAATACCCACAAAATGCAAAGGACCATGACCACTAATTAACTCAATCAATAAAGCAATAAACCCAATCATTGCTAAACGACCATTCCAAACCTCAGCGGTGGTAGTCAATCCCCATTGCCAACGCTCTTGGGGGTACATTTTCATATTTTTAGTAGGCCTAATAACTTCTCTAAAAGTACAAGCATCTTTATTTAAAGCTTCGGTCACCAAACTAGCTAAGGCATTAATAAACTGAGCATCAGTATTTAAAGCAGGAACTCTAGCAAAATTATCTATACCCGCTTCTTCGGCGATTTCACGATATTCTAGATCAATTTCTTGTAAAGTTTCTATATGCTCAGACACAAAACTAATGGGAACAACTACTAAGTCTTTAATTCCTTGAGCCCCCAATTCTTGTAGAGCATCTTCTGTATATGGTTTAAGCCATTCTACTGGACCTACTCGACTCTGATAAGCTAAAGTATAGGGGTTAGAGCGATTGAGGGTTTTCATAATTAAACGAGTGCATTCTTCAATTTCCCTTTGATAGGGGTCACCTGCTTCCTCTACATAACTTTGGGGAACACCGTGAGCACTAAAGAAAACATGAACTTGTTCAGGATTGCTAAACTGATCTAATTCGGTAGCGATTAAATCAGCCATAGCTTGTAAATAGCCTGGGTGATCATACCAAGAGGGAATTAAGGTATATTCTAGATTGCCTAAACTAGGATCTTCTAACCACATTTCCTCAAGGACTCGAAAACTTGAGCCACTAGTACTGATGGAAAACTGCGGATACAATGGCAATATGACTAGATTAGTAATTTGGTCACTTTTAATTTTAGCGATCGCTTCTTCTGTATAGGGGTGCCAATAGCGCATACCCACATAGACTCTTACATCTTGACCTTGATTAGCCAAAACTTCTGCTAAAGCTGTTCCTTGAGCTTCAGTTATACGACGTAAGGGCGACCCTCCCCCGATTTCTAGGTAATTTTTTTGAGATTTTTTAGCTCTTAAAGTCGAAATCAACCAAGCTAGTGGTTTTTGCAACCAAGGAAAGGGTAAACGAATGATTTCTGGATCAGCAAAGAGATTATATAAAAAGGGGCGAACATCTTCTATTTGTTCAGGACCACCTAAGTTCAATAAGAGAACCCCAACACGGCTCATAATTTTAATAGTTTACTAAATTTATATTCTTTACCTAGTTTAACAATATTTTTGTTGTTAAGTTAATAATATCTATTTTTTTCAGGAGTTACTCATTGGCTACAATTTTGAGACGTTGGAGTTATCAATATCCGCCTCTATATGACGGTATCTCCCGTTTAGCAACTTTACCCCTTGGGGGTGAGAGACGGTTTCGCAGTTTAGCCTTACAAGGGTTATCACTAACACCGTCAACTCAAATTTTAGATTTATGTTGTGGTTCTGGACAAACTACAGCTATTTTAGCAGATTTTTCAGATCATGTAACTGGGTTAGATATCTCACCTGTAGCTTTAGAGAGAGCTAAAAGGAGAGTTCCTCAAGCTAACTATGTAGAAGGGTTAGCACAAAGTCTCCCTATTGCTGATGAGCAATTTGACTTAGTACATACTAGTGTAGCTCTTCATGAAATGACCCCTACAGAGTTAAAATTGATCTTTAGAGAAGTAGTGCGAGTTTTAAAACCTGGGGGAATTTTTACCTTTATCGACATACATCGTCCTGATAATTGGTTATTTTTTCCTCCTCTGGCTGTCTTTTGTTGGTTATTTGAAACGGAAACAGCGTGGATGTTATTAAATAGCGATTTAACTGTTAAGTTGGAATCTGCAGGTTTACAGGTTTTACGCGAACAATTTTATCTTGGTGGTAGTTTACAAGTGATTCAAAGTCAAAAAAATGGTTAATAGAAAGCTTTTTCGAGCTGATTTAGTTTTAAATGATAATATTATGGCTCTCAATCCCGAAATTTTAGCTAAATATCAGCTTAAGGGATTAATTTTAGACGTAGATGACACCTTAGTACCTTTTAACAGTGCACATATTGCTCCAGAAGTTATCACCTGGATAGAAACCATTAAAGAAAAAGCGGTTATCTATTTAGTTAGTAATAATCTGAGTCATAATCGTATTAAAAATATTGCTCAAACATTACAATTGCCTTATATTTTTGGCGCTCGTAAACCTTCCCGTCGTAAGCTTAAACAAGCTTTAAATATCATGCAGTTAAAACCTGAAGAAGTAGCTATGGTGGGAGATAATATCCTAACTGATGTTTTAGCGGGTAACCGTCTCGGTATGGTTACTATTTTAGTACAACCTGTTATTTATCACGATAGTCCAGCTAATCTCCTTGGCTTAGAAAAGCTGAAAGTTTTGTTTTTACATTTATTGGGGGTTGATGAACCAATCTCGCAACAAAACTTAACAAAACAAGATAAATCCTCATAAATCTAAATATTAAGAAAACATTACGAAATGAATTTATCTAAAAAAGTCATGCAATGATGATAATATAAATAATAATGAGGTCAGCTTAATAAAGACCTTAAACATAGTAAACTAATATAGACCGAGCGTTAGCCTTCTAGCGCTCTTTGTTTTTTTGAGAAAAAAGTAGTAAACATCAATGAGTCAGCCCCAAACTCTGGTAGTTAAAATTGGGACATCCAGTTTAAGTGACGTCAATACAGGTAAATTAGCCCTATCTACAATTGCCAATCTCGTAGAAAATCTCACCTCTTTACGTAATCAAGGACATCGAGTGGTTTTGGTATCTTCTGGAGCAGTAGGGATTGGCTGTAGTCGATTAAATATTAAAAGCAGACCTCGTAAAATAGCCCAAAAACAAGCAGTAGCAGCTGTTGGACAAGGACGTCTTATTCGTGTTTACGACGATTTGTTTAACAGTCTTGACCAACCTATTGCTCAAATCCTTCTGACTCGTCGTGATATCGTTAATCGCAATTCTTATGTAAATATTTTTAATACTTTTACGGAATTATTGGAACTCGGAGTCATACCTATAGTTAATGAAAATGATACCGTAGCCATTGAAGAGTTAAAATTTGGTGATAATGATACTCTCTCTGCTTTAGTAGCTAGTTTAATTAATGCAGACTGGTTATTTATCTTAACGGATGTAGATAGGTTATATTCAGCAGATCCGCGGGTTTTTCCCGGTGCTCAACCTATTATTCTAGTTAATAATCAAGATTTAGCCCAATTAGATGTAGATGCAGATAATAAAGGCTCTCAATGGGGTACAGGTGGGATGGCGACTAAACTTAGTGCAGCCCGTATAGCTACTAGTGCAGGGGTAAGAACGGTTATTACTCAGGGAAAATATCCTGAAAATATCTTAAAAATTCTTAATGGTGAAATGCTCGGTACTCAATTTGAACCTGCTAATTCCAGTGAAAATGCTCGTAAACGTTGGATAGCTAATGTGTTAATTCCGGCGGGCAAATTGTACCTCGATGAGGGAGCAGTACAAGCTATCACCAAGGGGGGAAAATCTCTGTTACCTGCGGGAATAACCGCAGTAGATGGTAATTTCTCAGGCAATGATGTAGTACGACTTTGTGACCAGACAGGAGCAGAAATAGCTAGAGGAATTGTTAATTATAGTAGTACTGAAATCCAACAAATCAAAGGACAAAAGTCCACACAAATTTCTTTACTTTTGGGTTATCTAGGTCCAGAAACTATTGTACATCGAGATAATCTAGTTGTAAAAGATTAAGATTTATTAAGAAAAGTTGGGGAAGAAAAATGATATGATGTTTATACATCTGTGCGTTTATATTCATAAAAGGTTAAATTATGGTGCGATGGTCTTTAGTGGTGTCTGAAGAAATAGATCGTGATGTGAGATCTTATTTAGGGGCGATTGGTGCTAAAAAAGGTGGACTATCCCATTTAGTCGAAGAAGCAGTACGTCGTTACCTAGTTGAGGAGAGCGCAACTACTAGACAACCAAATAATGGGGAATATTCCGAACAAGAAATTATGGATTTAATTGATGAGGCAGCAAGAGAAACTCTTGCCGCTCAAAAAAATAATTAATTGAGGTTAATCTTGATTCCAGCTATCGGGATAGTTACGGTGAATTTGTTCCGCTTCAGGACAGTCATCAGCGACATACAAATCAGAATTTAACTTGGATACAGATGCTAATTTTTGGGTTATAGAACCGATACTTTCGATACGGAACATTTCTTCCCAAGAACTAATTTCTTCGTCGTCTTCGGTTTCATAACGAATAGCCACTAAATCCCCTTCTAGAGAAATAATTTGAGCGTTTTCTATCCAACGCTGCTGATCCCGCAAGAAGATACTAACTTCGCGACCATCAGTACAGAATTGGTAAATCTTGCGGTGTAACATATCATTCTCCTACTATTTATTTTAAATTGTTTGATCTTAATCAACATTTGCTTGATCTGGCTATCTTGCCATACATCTTATTAGGTTTTTGCTAAGATTTGACTGTTTCTTTTAAGAGACCCAATATATACTTACTGACTAAAAATGGTTGTTCTAACATACCTAAATGACCACAATCAGGAATAGTTAAGACATTATTAGCATTAGCTTGAAATAATTGATGAAAACTAGCTAAATGTTGTACATATTTAAGTTCCATAATTTTATCTTCTGTTCCTGCTAAAAAGTAAACAGGTTGACTGAGACTAGCTACAACCTGTGGTAGAAGATGTACTTCTTGTTCTGTGGTACTATCCATTAAAGTAGCTAGGGCTGCTTGTTCATTGGCTTTAAGAAAATCCAATAAACGTTGACGTCCCCAATAACGAGACAAAGGACGAGCCACCATAGCTCTAGCAAATAATAAATCCAGCAAAGGTAGATAAGCTAACCAGGGTGGACGTCGTTTAACTAGTTTTGCTCCTGCGTTGCGAAAACGTTCAAACTCTTCTTTAAGGTAAATACCTCCTCCTGAGTTTAAACAAATTACTCCTTTTACTCGGTCAGGACAAGATTTAGCACCCCAAATAGCAATACTACCACCGAGAGAATGACCAATTAACCAGGCTTGTTCGATGTTTAATTTAGTTAAAAGCACTGAAATGTCTTGAGCATAGGATTGGAGGGTATAGGTTAGTGGTTTTTGAATGTCATCAATTTGAGAATCACCAAACCCTCTTAAATCATAACGCAAACAAGGATATTGAGGCGATAAAAGTTCGATCAGAGGTTGCCAGTAAGTCTTACTCAACAGCCAACCATGAATAAAAACCAGAACAGGTGCATCAGTTTGAGAGTCTTCTTTGGTAAAGTCGTAAACATGGGGAAACCCCAATATATCAATCTTCGCCATTTGGTCGCTAATTTACGCTTTTATTTCATTGTAACAAAATATTAGCTAGTTTAACTTGAAAGAAAAAACATTCAATCTGAGACTAGATTGTGCTAAATTTTGTATAGGTGAGTTGAGTTCTCAATCTTTAATTTTCTAGGGTAAAGTAAATGTTTCATGGGCTTTTGGAAAAGATTTTTTAATGATCAGGATCAGATGGTGACCTCAAATCAGACCCAATTCGAGGATGATAAGTTCGCAACTGAGGATGTTATTGGTCAATCTCGGATTATTTTTAGTACTGAACGTGATATTGATCTTTATGAACTTGAGGAACTCTGCGATCTAGTAGGGTGGGCACGTCGTCCTCTGCGTAAAGTTAAAAAAGCACTACAATATAGCTTTTTAGTCGTTTCAATGTGGGAAATTAATGGCAAAAGAAGACGTTTGATTGGTTTTGCTCGTGCTACTTCCGATCATGCTTTTAATGCCACTGTCTGGGATGTAGTAGTCCATCCTGATTTCCAAAAGCAAGGTTTAGGTAAAGCGATGATGAAATATATGGTTAAAAATCTGCGTAGTCAGGATATCAGCAATATTACTTTGTTTGCTGACCCGGGCGTGATAGATTTTTATCGTCGTTTAGGATTTATTCTTGACCCAGAAGGTATTAAAGGGATGTTTTGGTATCCTAATTAAGATTTTCTTGTCAAAAAACAAAATTTAGTGTATAGTAGATAAGGTTAATTCGGGATGTAGCGCAGCTTGGTAGCGCGCCTGCTTTGGGAGCAGGATGCCGCAGGTTCAAATCCTGTCATCCCGATTTTTTTATAGGCTAGAGTCCTCACCCCTAAAGAGTTTCGGGGATTTGCCCTAACTCTATCCTGCTCCAAAGCAAGCGCGGGTTTCCTGTAATCAGAGCTAGAAACGTGACATACTCCTACACCGAATCAAAGATTATGGTGTAGGCTTCTTGTCTTTCACCTTCAGAGATGATTGACCGTTTTTGAGTGAGGCGATGCCCATCCCCACTTTTTTAATTA